>VMDJ01000145.1 GCA_008080925.1 Gammaproteobacteria bacterium | reverse complement strand
AAAATTATTCGGGACTACGACCCGAGCATCCCTGAGATAGAAGGTGATCTTGATCAACTGATTCAGTCGGTAATGAATATCGTAGGCAATGCGGCTAAAGCGCTAAAAGGTGATGGCGAGATCATTTTGAAAAGTCGTGTCGTACGTAACTTTACGATTGGTGGTGTATTACATCGATTGGTTGCGCAGATCGACATCATAGATAACGGCCCAGGTGTGCCGCCTGATTTAAGTGACAGTTTGTTTTTACCGATGGTTACCTCCGGTGAAGGCATGGGTTTAGGCCTATCCATTGCGCAAAGCTTAGTTAATCAACATAAAGGTTTGATCGAGTTCCAAAGTGAACCCGGTAAAACAGTGTTTTCGATTTTGTTGCCACTCGATGTGTCGTTAGCAACAGAACAACAGGAAGAACAACGTGTCGGAACATGAGAATACGGTTTGGGTGATTGATGATGATCGCTCTATTCGATGGGTTTTAGAAAAGGCATTTGTTAAAGCAGGCATTTCTGTGCGTAGCTTTGAAAGTGCTGAAGGCGTAATGGCCGCACTCAAGCGCGGACAACCGGATGCGATCATGTCCGATGTGCGTATGCCAGGCCAAGATGGCATCGCGTTATTAGAAGAGATTAAAGATAGCTATCCGGAGCTGCCGGTCATCATCATGACGGCACACTCAGATTTAGATAGTGCGGTTTCGGCATATCACAGCGGTGCGTTTGAATATTTGCCTAAGCCATTTGATATCAATGATGCGATCGAACAAGTGCAACGTGCTTGTCGTGTTAGTAAAGAAAGCCAAGGGCATCAGCCTGAACAAAATGAACAAGTGATGGAGATTGTTGGCGAAGCACCCGCAATGCAAGAGGTGTTTCGTGCGATTGGACGTTTAGCACGCTCTAACATCACCGTTTTAATAAATGGTGAGTCAGGTACCGGTAAAGAGCTTGTTGCGCATGCGTTACACAAACATAGTCCACGCTCACAAGGTCCTTTCATTGCGTTAAACATGGCCGCGATTCCACATGACCTTCTCGAGTCTGAATTGTTTGGACATGAAAAGGGCGCCTTTACCGGTGCCCAAGCACGACGCCAAGGTCGCTTTGAACAAGCCAATGGTGGCACCCTCTTTCTTGATGAAATTGGCGACATGCCAGCTGAGTTACAAACGCGTTTACTGCGTGTTTTGTCCGACGGCGTATTTTATCGCGTTGGTGGACATGAAGCGGTGAAAGTCGATGTGCGGATTATTGCGGCAACCCATCAGAACCTAGAAAAACTCGTTAGTGATGGGCGCTTCCGTGAAGACTTATTCCATCGTTTAAATGTTATTCGTGTGCATGTACCAGCATTGCGTGAACGTCGTGAAGATATTCCTTTGTTGATGGATCATTTCTTAAAGCGTGCTGCGAAAGAGTTATCTGTTGAAAAGAAAGTCTTAATGCCCAAAGCGATTGAAGATCTTCAGAGTTTTGAATGGCGCGGCAATGTTCGTCAGTTGGAAAATACCGCACGCTGGTTAACGGTCATGGGGTCAGGGCGAGAAATTTTCCCCGATGATTTGCCAGCAGAATTACGCGATGAAGTGACACCAAGCACAGCCCAAATTGGTTCTTGGCAAGACGGCTTACGTCAGTGGGCGCAACATCATTTGTCAGCGGGTAAGCAGGCGATTCTTGATGATGCGATGCCTGACTTTGAAACCATCATGATCGAGACTGCGTTATCGCATACCGGTGGCCGCAAACAGGATGCAGCGCGCTTGTTAGGTTGGGGTCGTAACACGCTGACAAGAAAGTTAAAAGAATTAGGCCTTGAAGAGACCTATCGGATTACGGGATAACCGTGCACTAAACCGCTCTATTGTGTGAACTCACCCTTTATAATGCCGCTTTGATTTTTAGAGGTGCCCGATGGATAGCACAAACATAGATCTGCCTGGTTCCAAGATTGTTAGCGTGAGCAAAGATGGCGATAACGTGCGCGTGCGTTTTGAACCCGCTTACTTGATCAAGATAATGACCGGCTCAGTAGAGCGTACCCGTTGGTGGCAGAACGGCGATCTTGTGATTACCAATGCAGAGATTGAGGATGAGCTTCCTACACTACCGGCGGATTGTGCAGGTGGTGATGTCGGTGAAAATGTTTATACCTACCGCGACATGGTGCCTGTGCCATTAGAGAGTGCTGGCTATGCGCACTGCGCATTAAAAGTTGAGGGCAGCGAAGCGGTGATTCGTGTCAGTGGTGATGGCGTGAAGTTGGAACTCGAAGAAGTGCCGAAATATATCGAGCATATTCGTCCGGAATAATTTCCAGTCCCCATAAAAGAAGAAACCCGCCAATGGCGGGTCTTTTTTTAGGCGTCAGCCTCAGATTATGCGTGTGAACCCACAATCTGGTGAGACAACTCAACTACGCGCATGGCTTTTTCCATGTACACCTGACGGTAGTCTTTCAACAAACCCTCTTGGCTGTAGTAATAGTCTTTTCCTGAAATGCCGCCATCGTGTTCACGATCAATGAACTTAGCTTGCAAATCAATCATCTCAGCGATTAAAGCACTTTTCTCTGCTTTCAAAGCTTCTACGTCGCTCATAGTAAATCTCCGAACGTCGTTATCTGATCCCAGAATTAGGAACAGAAAAGGGAATATAACATAAATCGAATATTCGGAACCGCGAATTTAGCCCTGGTTTGGGGTGCTTTTATTAGCAACCACAACCACGGTTAGATTGGTTGCTATTTAGCTGAAGTTTGCCAGTAAGCTCAGCCACAGAGGCAATGTTATGGCGGGTCAAATAGTCGGCGATTCCTTGATTGATCTTAGGCAAGACCAGTGGATCGTAGAAGAGCGCGGTACCAACACCAACGGCACTTGCGCCTGCCAGTAAGAACTCGATCGCATCTTCAGCGGTCAGCACCCCACCCTGCCCGATGATTGGAATATTGTGGGCTTTGGTAACTTGATAAACCTGGTGCGTCTTTAAAACAGCAATCGGCTTAATCGCTGGACCTGAGAGGCCGCCTTGGTTGTTTCCAATGAAAGGCTTTTGCGCTTCGATATCAATCGCCATACCCATCAACGTATTGATAACCGCAAACGCATCACTACCTGCTTCGATACATCGACGCGCATTTTCGGCAATATCAGTTTGGTTAGGTGAGAGCTTGGTGATTAAAGGCTTTTTGGTGACGCCGCGACAAGCTTCAACCACGCGAGCGGACATGTCTGGATCGTTACCGAACGCTACCCCGCCCTCTTTAACGTTTGGACATGAGATGTTGATCTCAATCGCGTCAATAGGTGAGTCATCAAACTTACGCGTAACCTCAATGTACTCTTCAATCGTTGATCCAGAGACGTTTGCGATAAAACGTGTCTCGTCAAAATCGAGAGTAGGCAGAATGTCATTTACGACCTTATCAACACCAGGGTTCTGTAAGCCGATCGCATTAAGCATACCTTCAGGTGTTTCATAAACCCGGTGTGGCTGATTGCCCAGACGTTGTGTGCCGGTCGTGCCTTTTAGACAGACAGCACCACAATCGGTATTGGAGAAGCCTTGAATACGTGTGTACTCTTCACCAAAACCAACGCAACCAGACAATAAAACCAGCGGGCTGGCAAAAGACATACCGCAAAAATCTAAGCTCAGTCGTGGGTCAGGGTTGCTCATTAAATAGGGTCCTAGTGTGTTTCACATTGTTTTGTATCAGCCAGAAATTCCGCCTAATACCGGAAACATCATTCGTTTGTGTGCCAATACGGGTAGCCATTTACATGTGGTTCATCCGCTAGGGTTTGAACTCGACGACAAACGACTACGCCGTGCGGGATTGGATTATCACGAATTTGCTAGTGTGTTGCAGCACCAAAATCTTAATGATTGCTTAGCATCAATGCCAAATCACCGTGTGTTTGCCTTATCCACACGTGGTCGCCAACGTTATGACCAGGTGAGCTATCAGGCGGGCGACATATTTTTGTTTGGTCCTGAGACGCGAGGACTGCCTCAAGAGGTACTGGATAGCTTGCCAGCAGAGCAGCGACTACGGCTGCCCATGCTGAACGGACAGCGTAGCCTGAATCTATCGAATACAGCTGCCATCATGCTGTATGAAGCATGGCGACAGATGGATTTTCCAGAAGCGCAATAACTTAATCGCACTCCGGCTCAGCGTCGGTTTGGGTTGTTTTGGTAGTTGGGTCGGCTTGCTCAGCATCTTGCGCAAAGACACAGGCGTTATTGCTTAATAACAAAACAAGAAATGCAGAAGAAATGGCTTTCATAGTTAGCTCCATTGATGAATTTAACTAAAGCCTAAACAGTTAAGCCTGAATAGAAGCTGAACCGCAGATCAAGCCGCGCGATTTTTCGAGGTAATACGATCCATCCAGCAGGCAACGCCAGCCAGAACCACAGGACGGATACGCTTACGCAGTTCCGGTGGAAGCTGTTGATTGCTCAGGCAGACAAAAAGACGCTGGCCGAGCTTCATCGAAAATGTGCGGCGAATACCACGAAGCATTTCAGTACGACCAGGTTATGAAGTTCAGACCGTATATTAGAAAACTTTAATATAAAAGTCTAGCGATATTTGATGACGTGAGACCGAAGAAAAAAGAGACTCTGAAATATGGGTGGTGAAAAAAGCTTAAATTTAGCAATTTTCTTTGCCCACATCCCTAGAAAGTAGATTTTGAACGGCTAATTTAGGATCAAGACCCTCATAAAGTACTTTATAGGTTTGTTCTGTAATTGGCATCTCAACCTTCAGGCGTTGTGCCAGTTGCCATACCTCACGGGCAGTATTAATCCCTTCAACCTCTTGCCCTATCGAAGCTTTAGCATCAGCAACGGAGAGCCCCTTTGCTAAGGCAAGACCCATACGACGATTTCGCGATTGGTTATCGGTACAGGTCAGCGTTAGGTCGCCAAGCCCCGCAAGCCCCATAAAGGTGTCGTTTTTAGCACCTAAGGCGCCACCTAGCCGCATAATTTCTGCTAAACCACGAGTTATTAGGGCTGAGCGTGCATTTGCCCCAAATCCAAGCCCATCAGAGATGCCGGCAGCAATAGCCATCACATTTTTACTCGCACCGCCAACTTGAACGCCAATCAAATCGTGACTGATATACGGCCTAAAGTTGTCAGATCGAAGCAATTCGGCCCATATTTCTGCAGTTTTCGCATCATTTGAGGCCACAGTTAAGGCAGTTGGGAGCCCCTTGGCGACTTCGCCAGCGAAGCTAGGCCCAGAAACCACGGTGAAATGCGCTTGAGGAAAATGTTTCTCTGCGACATCACTGAGTAGCTGTTGGCTAGCGGGATCAAAGCCCTTGGTTGCCCAGGCGAGGTTATCCAAAGATGGGCGTAAATCTGCAATTTGCTGACAGATACTAGAGAAGGCATGTGAAGGCACAACGACTAAAACTTGGTCAGCTTGGTTGAGCGTATCTTGTAAGTGGGTACTAACTTTAAGATTGACTGGAAAGGTTATACCTGGCAAGAACGCTTTATGTTCACGGTCTTGAGCCAATGGGTCCATTTCCGCACTGGAGTGCCCCCAAAGAATCACAGGGTGACGGTGTGCCAGAGATATCGCCAAGGCCGTGCCCCATGAGCCGGCCCCGATAATGGCGATGGTCTGTTGCTTTGCCATAAGGGCTTAGTGGGTTTTCTCCGCAGGCGCTTCCTTAGAAGCCGCTTGTTGAGCGTACATCTGCTCAAAATTAACTGGCTGCAAGGTGAATTGTGGGAAGCTGCCACGGGTGATCAGGTCACTCACCACTTCACGAGCATACGGATAGAGCGCATTCGGTGCGCCAATACCCATCAAAGGACCGAGCTCTTCTTCACTAAAACCTTTTGCTAAGAAAATACCCGCCTGCTGCACTTCAACCAAAAAAGCGGTCTTATCTTCGTGTTTTGCCACCACATTCACTGTCAAAACGACCTGAATAGTGTCTTGAGATAGGGCTTGGATCTCTGTTGATAGGTCAACATTGATCTTGGGTTCCCACTCACTGATGAACACCTGAGGTGCATTTGGTGATTCAAAAGAAATATCTTTGGTATAGATACGCTGGATTGCGAATTGGCGATCGACTTGTTGTTCGTCAGACATTGATGATCCTACTTATTTACGGCGCTTAACCGGAAGATTTGCTGATTCCCACGCCATAATGCCGCCGGCTAGGTTGAACACCTGTTCAAAACCCGCTTTTCGTAATTGACTGCAGGCTGAGCCCGAACGCGCACCGCTTTTACAGACCGCAATAATGGGGGTGTTTTTATACTTTTCTAAGGCCTTCAGGTCTTTTTGCAGACTATTCAGCGGAATGTTTTCAGCATTAACGATGTGGCCATCTTTCTTAAATTCAGCCATTGAGCGCACATCTAACACAACCGCGTTGTCGTGATTGATCTTCTGTGTAGCTTCAGTAGGGCTGATATTGAATTTGCCACCTGGGTTTGAAATCAGATTCCAAATAAGGGCCACGAGTACTGCTGTGAAAGCGCCAACTAAAATGGCGTGATTGCTCGCAAACTCAAGATATTGTTCCATGCATATGTCTCGGTTGTGATGTGAAAACGGGATGCTAAAGCATCCCGTCTAATGATTTCCACTTTTTAAGGACCGAAAGTCCCGCGGCGCTTAATCGCCAGCTTGGCAGAAGACTTGGCGCATCATACCAATCAAGGCCAAGGTGCGGTTATCGCCGACCTTGTAATACACGCGATTTGCATCCTTACGTGCTGACAAAATGCCTTTGTCACGCAAGATAGCCAAGTGTTGAGAGATATTACTTTGAGAGGTACCTACCTGATCAACGATATCCTGAACGCTCACTTCGTCACCACCGAGGGTACATAAAATCTTCAAGCGAAGAGGGTGCGACATGGCTTTTAGCGAGCGTGAAGCACGATCAATGTCTGCATCTCCTTCGAGGAGAGACATACCATCATCAAAATCGTCGTTATCTTGCATAGTGTTTGCTGCTTCGAGAGTAAAATTCACTCTTGAGTCTCCTTTGTGTGTAACTGCTAATTATTTCGTTCCATCGATTATTCTTATTTTTATGAACTTAATAATATCCTGAAATACCCACTTTGCAATGCAATCGCTTGTAATTTTAGAGACAAAGTTTTTTTCCCTCACAAAAGAAATACTTTGGGAAGTGGCGAAAAAGCCCTGAGTTTGAGAAAATTTGACCTCACTTTATGACGTGCAGCGTAGGTCTCCATTCGCACGTCAGTCGATGTAGTAGAGGGAAAAGCAGGGCGATATTTCGGCCAGCTAAATGGGTTATGAGTAAAAGAGTTAAACCAGCTGTATTGTTGATTTTGGATGGCTGGGGCATGAGCGATGACCCAAATTACAACGCCATCAAAAACGCCAACACGCCTGTGTGGGATCGCTTGTGGTCTGAATATCCAACTACGGGTATTACTACCTCAGGTGCAGCAGTAGGCTTGCCCGGTGGCCAAATGGGTAACTCAGAGGTGGGCCACTTAAACCTTGGCTCTGGCCGTGTGGTTTATCAAGACTTTACCCGTGTGAGTCGTTCGATTCGTACAGGCTCTTTCTTTACCAACCTAACCTTAGTCAATGCTGTTGAAAAAGCGGTGGCAAAAGATAAGGCTGTACACATCCTTGGTTTGTTATCACCGGGTGGTGTGCATAGCCACGAAGATCATATCCATGCCGCAGTAAAGCTAGCAGTAGAGAAGGGCGTTAAGAATGTTTACGTGCATGCCTTCTTAGATGGTCGCGACATGCCACCAAAAGCGGCCACTTCGTCTTTGTTAAAACTCCAGACAGCGTTTAATGAAATCGGTGGCGGTCGACTCGCGACGATGATCGGTCGTTACTTTGCTATGGACCGTGATAATCGATGGGATCGTATCGAGATTGCTTACGACTTGATTACCCAAGGTATCGCACAGCATGAGTTTGACGATCCGGTTGAAGCGTTAAATGCTGGTTACGAACGTAAAGAGACCGATGAGTTTTTAGCCGCGACACGACTAGGTGATGCTGTCACCTTGAATGATGGCGATGTGGTTATCAATATGAACTACCGTTCTGACCGCGCCCGTCAGATCACTCGTCCTTTCATTGAAAAAGACTTTCAGCCATTCCAGCGAAAGGCCACGCCAAAGATTGCGTGTTATGTCTCGCTAACAGAATACAACAAAGACTTTGATATCCCTGTCGCTTACCCGGGTGAAAAGCTAGCCAATACGTTTGGCGAATATATTTCAGACCTTGGTATGCGCCAGTTGCGTATCGCAGAGACAGAAAAGTATGCACACGTTACCTTCTTCTTTAATGGCGGCGTCGAAGTACCCTATGAAGGCGAGGATCGGATCTTGGTGCCATCGCCAAATGTGCCTACCTATGACATGCAGCCAGAGATGAGTGCCTACGAGGTAACGGATAATTTAGTCGCAGCCATTGAAAGTGGCGTGTATGACGCTGTTGTTTGTAACTACGCTAACGGCGATATGGTGGGGCATACCGGCAACTACGAAGCGGCAATGAAAGCAGTCGAAGTGTTAGATGAATGCATTGGCCGAGTCATTGCAGCAGTTGAGAAGGTCGGTGGTGAAGCGTTAATCACAGCTGACCATGGTAATGCTGAGTTGATGATTGATGATGCAGCAAAACAACCTCATACCCAACACACAACCAATCTTGTGCCTTTGATCTATGTCGGAAAGCAGTTCCCTGAGCTCAAAAGTAATGGTGCCTTGTGTGATATTGCGCCGACCCTACTTGAAATCATGGGATTGGAAAAACCTATCGAGATGACAGGTCACGCCTTAGTGACCCATCAGCTTAGCCTCGAGAGCATTTAAGGTATGCGCTTAAGCAGAGCGACGTGGGTTGCGCTGCTGATCAGTAGCTTCTGTTCACTTGCTATAGCTGATGCGCTCAATGATAGAAAGGTCGAGCTACAAAAGCTGAAAGAAACCATTAGCGCGTTTCAACAACAAGCTGCACAAACAAAAAGCCAACACCAAAAAGAACTCGATGCATTAAAAGATGCAGATAGGGCAGTTGGACGTTCTAAAAAAGAACTGCGTGGTATCGAGAAAAAATTACAAGGCTCAGAGCAGCGCCTTGCTCGCTTAGCAAAGCAAAAGAGTGATAAGCAAAAGCTGATGTCAGAAAATCAGTTGCTACTCGCAGAGCAAATCCGCTCAGCCCATCGTTTAGGCGAGCGCCAGTCGCTTCGTGTACTGCTTAATCAACAAGACCCCCAAGCAGTTTCTCGCACGATGAAATATTTTGAATATTTCAATTTGGCTAGATCCGGCGAAATAAGCCAAGCAGAATCGCGCATCGCCGAGCTCATAAACCTCGAGAGCGAAATAGCCAAAGAGCAAACAGGCTTATTGCCCTTACGGGAGGAGCAACGTGCTGCGATTGCCGAGCTGAATGAACAAAGACAACATCAAGCGCGTGTGGTTTCACAATTAGATCGTCAGTTAAAAGACGATCAGACAAAACTCAATAAGTTATTGGTGGATAGGCGCCAACTTGAACAGCTGATTGATCAGTTAGCTAAGGCGGATATTAAAGATGATGGCTTACTGGCAGCTGAGCCATTCAAGAGCCGAAGGGGCAAGCTACCTTGGCCAACAAGCGGCAGATTATCTGAGCTATATGGCACGCCTAAAACAGGATCATTAACCTGGGATGGCGTAATGATCAGCACAAAAGTGGGTGCGTCTATTCGCGCAATTCATTCAGGGCGCGTAGTCTATGCGGACTGGCTACGTGGTTTGGGTCTGTTGGTCATTGTGGATCATGGCGATAACTACCTGAGTTTGTATGGCCACAATGAAACAATCAATAAATCGATAGGTGATTGGGTCGACACTAACGAGGTTATTGGAGCGGCATCGAAAAGTCGTAGCGGAAGCCAAGCCGAGATGTATTTTGGAATTCGCTACAAAGGCAAACCCAGTAACCCAAAAAAGTGGTGTCAACGTGACCGAAAAGGGCGAGTAGGCTAATGAAGAAGTTACAGATAAGTGTGTTATGTGCGCTGCTAACCATTGGCGGACAGGTCTATGCCAATGAAGCGACAGATAATCAGGACGCTAAGTCGTTACCTCTAGAGCAGTTAAAAATTTTTGCTGAGGTGTTCTCGCGCATCAAGAAAGACTACGTCGAAGAAGTTGATGACACAGAATTATTAGAGCATGCCATCCAAGGCATGTTGAGTGGGTTAGATCCGCACTCGGCGTATTTAAATAAAGATGACTTCCAAGAGTTGCGCGAAGGCACCGAAGGCCAGTTTGGCGGCTTAGGCATGGAAGTCGGCATGGAAGATGGCTTTGTCAAAGTGATTGCGCCAATTGATGACACACCGGCGAAGAAAGCAGGCATCAAAGCGGGTGACCTTATCGTGCGTATTGATGGCCAAACCGTTAAAGGCATGTCGCTTGATGAAGCAATTGGACTCTTGCGTGGTGAGCCCGGCAGTGAGGTGTTGTTACATATCGTTCGTGAAACAAGTGATGGTCCATTTGAAGTCTCGGTTGAGCGCGCCATCATTAAGACTGCGAGTGTGAAGTCACGCCTACTTGAGGGTGCTTATGGTTATGTGCGCTTAAGCCAGTTCCAATCACGTGCCGGTAATGATGTGCGTAAAGCACTCGACAAATTAATTAAGGAAGTGGATGAGCCATTGAAAGGCTTGGTGCTCGATCTTCGCAATAACCCAGGCGGCGTGCTTACCGAAGCGGTTGAAGTTAGCGACATCTTTTTAGAGCATGGCTTAGTGGTCTATACCGAAGGACGCAATGACGATTCTCGAGTGAGCTTCGAAGCTAAGCCTGGCGACATGATCAAAGGTGCGCCATTAGTTGTATTGGTAAACGATGGTTCTGCATCGGCATCAGAGATTGTGGCAGGTGCGTTACAAGATCATTCACGCGCCATCATCATGGGCCAAAAGACCTTTGGTAAAGGCTCGGTGCAAACTATTGTTAATGTGAATGAACAAGTCGGTATCAAGTTAACCACAGCGCGTTATTTCACACCGAACGGCCGTTCAATTCAGGCTGAAGGCATAGAGCCGGATATTGTTTTACAAAAGCTTGAACTCAAAGACAGCGAAGACAAGGGTGTATCCTTATCTGAAGCTAATCTCACCGGCCATCTAGATAATCCAGATGCGCATGAAGAAGATGCCGAAGGCAAAAACAAAACATCCCTAGCGAAAAAAGATTACGCCTTGTTTGAAGCGTTAAACCTGTTGAAAGGTTTGTCGGTACTTCGCTAATTCGAGATGAGCATGTCTAAAAGCGTACTAGTGATTGTTGCGAATGGTAGCGAAGAGCTGGAAGCGGTCACGGTGATTGATCTGCTGCGTCGCGCTCAAATTAACGTTACGGTTGTTAGCTTAGATGGCAATCAAGTCACTTGTAGCCGCGGCGTTAAGCTGATCCCAGATACGAGCTTGCAGGATGTGATGCAAAAAGACTTCGATTTAATCGTGCTGCCGGGCGGCTTGCCGGGTGCTGATCATTTGGCTGATGACGAGCGTGTCATTTCTTTATTGCAGCAGCAAACAAACCAGCAGCGACTCACTGCAGCAATATGTGCCGCACCAAAAGTGTTGGTAAAAGCGGGGGTGGTGAAAGATAAAACCATCACTGGCTATCCAGGTGCGATCACCTTAAGTGAAAACGACCAAGTAACACTGACCGAGCAAGCGGTGTGTGAAGACGGATTGGTTGTGACCTCGCGTGGCCCAGGAACAGCGATGGATTTTGCACTGACCTTGATTGAACGTTTAGAGGGAAAAGAAGCCCGCGATGCGGTTGAGCTTCCGTTAAAACGTTAACGTTTAAATAATCCTGCAATCACCAGTAGGGCGCCAATACCGGCTGAGCCCGCCGTGACCCAAAGGTTATCGATCATTGGTACAAGCGGCTTATCCGCAAGATGTACTAACAAGCCCGCAACGATCAAGATGCCGCCACTGTGGAGTAATCGACCACGCAGGGCACTGTCAGCAAGTTGCTGTTTGATGTCATCAAGCTGATTAGATTGCCAATTCAGTGTCAACTCGCCATCGGCGGCTTTCTTTAGCACGCGATAGGTTAAGTGTGGCAGTTGCGGCAGCTCTTCAGAGAGCTGAGGCAAGCTATCTTTAATGCGACGCGCAAAGGCTTTGACGCCAACTTGTTCAGCCACCCACTTTTCCATGAACGGCTTTGCCGTTTGCCATAGATCAAGTTGCGGATAAAGCTGGCGACCCAAACCTTCGATGTTGAGTAAGGTTTTTTGCAGCAGTACCAATTGAGGTTGCACTTCCATATTGAAGCGACGTGCCGTTTGGAAGAGGCGCAGTAAGAAATGACCAAAGGAAATTTCACTGATCGGCTTTTCCCAGATAGGTTCTGAAACCGCGCGAATAGCTGCTTCGAAATCCTCAACACGGGTATCACGAGGTACCCAGCCAGAATCAACGTGCAGCTCAGCCACCTTGCGATAATCGCGATGGAAGAAAGCGAGTAAGTTTTCAGCTAGGTAGCGTTGATCTTCTGTCGTTAGCGAGCCCATGATGCCGAAGTCGACACCAACATAGTTACCATCGTCACGAACAAAAATATTGCCCGGGTGCATGTCCGCATGGAAGAAGTTATCGCGGAACACTTGGGTAAAGAAGATTTCAACACCGAGTGCTGATAGTCGTTCAAGATCAACGCCATTCTTGATGTGTGACTCGACATCATCTACAGGCGTGCCGTAGATTCGCTCTTGAGTCATGACGCTGCTGCGGGTGTACTCCCAGTAAATCTGAGGCACATACAACATGTCGGAGTTTTCAAAGTTACGACGAAGTAGGGCGCAGTTCGCCGCCTCACGCATCAGATCGAGTTCGTCGTAGATGGTCTTTTTGTATTCATCGACAACTTCGACAGGACGCAGACGTTTGGCATCAGCTGAATAACGTCGCGCTAAACGTGCGATGGTGAATAACAAACGGATATCACGATCGATCGTCTTCTCGATGCCTGGGCGAACAACCTTAACTACCACGTCGCTGCCATCTTTAAGCTTTGCGGTGTGTACCTGAGCAATCGAAGCAGACGCTAAAGGCGTTGGGTCAAAATCATCAAACAGGTTTTCGATCGTGTCTTCAAGTTGTGACTCGATCACTTGAATGGCTTTCTTGCCATCAAACGGTGGAACGCGGTCCTGCAGCTTGACCAGCTCTTCTGCAATGTCATCAGGCAATAGGTCGCGACGTGTTGAAAGGATCTGCCCAAACTTTACATAGATAGGGCCAAGCTCTTCGAGTGCGCGACGTATACGCACGCCACGCGGTGTTTGTTTTGCACGATGCGACCAATAGAAAGGCGAGAGCAAGCGCATGAAGCGTATAAAACGAAACTTTTGCGATGACAGGACAAAGTCATCTAAGCCATGACGCATCATGACCCAAAGAATATTGATAACGCGCGCAGACTCTTTTACTGGGATCATTGCGCTAAACCTTTCATAAGAAAGTTGATGCGGGCGGATAAGCGCTCTACATCATCACGGGTTTTCTCAAGATCAGAGACAAAAGCTTCGACTTCAAAATGATGCGGTAACACACGTAACTCTTCAGTGAGATATTCACTGAGGTTGGTTTTACCTAAAGAAGATACCTCGCCTGCAGTGCCGGCCGCTTTTTTGGCACGTTGTGCGACCGCATAAGCAACCGTATCACCTAGCCATTTAGAAAGATGCTCTTCCCAATCAATCGATAAGTCTGCAAGCGCTTGGCTAAAACGCTGCGCTAAGGCAGTGTCACCATGCAGCTGCACATGCCCTGCAAAGAGTTGGCTTGTGCTGTTTTGTTTGTCGCTTGCGCGCAGTAGATCTACCGGGCTGCCTTCTATGGCGGCATCGGGCGCGTCTTCACGACGACTCGCAACCTGAAGCGCGCCGCTATGATCCGGTGTGAAATAAAGTTTGATACCAGTGCCGCGGAGATAAATGCCAACACAGCTGCCATGTAGTCGAGCAAAGCGCGTTTGTGTTTTTGGGTCTTGTTGAATCAGCAGATTGATACTCTGCTCGATACCCTCGACAAGAAGATCACGGACGGTCACGGGACTTAGATTTTAAAGCCGCGATGAATCGCGACAATGCCGCCAGTCAGGTTATGCACATCGCAACGCTCAAAGCCGGCTGTTTCCATCATGCCTTTGAGTGTCTCTTGATCTGGGTGCATACGAATTGATTCAGCAAGGTATTGATAACTTTCTGCATCATTCGCGACAAGCTTGCCCATCTTTGGCAGCAAGCTAAATGAGTAGGTGTCGTAAATCTTTTCGAGCGGCTTATTGGTTGGCTTAGAAAACTCGAGCACCAATGCGCGTCCGCCTGGCTTAAGCGCACGATACATACTGCGCAGTGCGGCATCTTTATCAGTGACATTGCGCAAACCAAATGCAATGGTGATCAAATCTAAACTGTTATCAGCAACAGGCAGCTTTTCCGCATTGATCTGGGTGTATTGCAGATTGCCCGCATGTCCACGATCGATCATGCGATCACGACCAACATTCAACATGGCGGCATTGATATCCGACATAATGACCAAGCCGTCAGGCCCAACTAGACCTGCGAAACGATCCGCTAGATCACCAGTGCCCGAAGCGAGATCAAGAATGCGTTGACCTTTACGCACGCCGGCAAGCTCAATCGCAAAGCGTTTCCAAAGACGATGAACACCGAATGACATCAAGTCATTCATGACATCGTATTTACTGGCTACCGAATCAAAAACACCACGCACCATGCTCGCCTTATCATCGGCGTTGACGGTTTTGTAACCAAAGTGCGTTGTGTTCTCGTTAGCCATCGTTATGCCTGAGGTTCTTTGCGGGTGTAGCCTTTCTCTTTGAGTTCTTCGAGGTAGGCTTCCCACATCTCATCGAAATTCTTGCCAAGATTGTACAAGGTTTCCCATGAGTAGATGCCGGTGTTGTGTTCGTCATCAAAGTGCAGCACAACCGCATAGTTGCCAACTGGCTCGATCTTATCGATGTTTACCGCTTCTTTACCTAAAGGCACTTTGCGCTGACCTGGCGCATGACCAGTCACTTCAGCAGAAGGCGAGTAAACACGAAGGTACTCAGCAGGTAACTTAAAGTTACTGCCATCATCGAAACTGATTTCGAGCACGCGCGACAAGCGGTGCATATTCAATTCGGTTGGATTTGGAACATTTAACATAGGATTTCCTGTAACGCGTTTGGGCGATCTTGCCTTTATTTTCGCGTAAGTCGGTGGATTATTTCACCTTTCGCAGAGGAGGTTGTATCAAACAGCCGCCTTACAAAATGTATTGAGATAGGTCTTCGTCATCCGACAAGGCCTCTAAGTGACGGTTCACATAATCAACATCAACCGTGATGGTTTGTCCGGCGTAGGTCGGCGCCATGAAAGACACCTCTTCTAATAGGCGCTCCATCATGGTGTGCAAACGGCGCGCACCGATATTCTCGGTTCGCTCGTTGACCTGCCAAGCGAGCTCAGCGATACGACGAATACCGTCCTCAGAGAATTGAATGGTGACATTCTCCGTCGCAATCAAGGCTTCGTATTGTTCGGTGAGTGAGGCATCGGGTTCAGTCAAGATGCGTACAAAGTCATCTGAACTGAGCGCATCAAGTTCGACTCGAATCGGCAGACGACCTTGAAGCTCAGGGATCAAGTCCGACGGCTTACTGAGATGAAATGCACCTGAGGCAATAAACAGAATGTGGTCGGTTTTCACCATGCCATGTTTGGTGCTGATGGTGCAGCCTTCAACCAAAGGCAATAGGTCGCGCTGAACACCTTCACGCGAAACATCTGCGCCATGTGATTCGCTACGACTTGCGACCTTATCGATCTCATCGATAAACACGATGCCATGTTGCTCAACCAGCTCAACAGCACGCGCTTTTAGGTCTTCTTCGTTAACGCGTTTCGCCGCTTCTTCTTCAGCAAGTTGCTTGAGTGCATCTTTAATAAAGAGTTTACGCTTTTTGGTTTTACCACCACCGATGTTTTGGAACAGACCTTGAAGTTGATTGGTCATCTCTTCCATGCCGGGAGGTGCCATGATCTCAACACCCATCGCTGGTTGTTGAACTTCAATCTCGATCTCTTTGTCATCTAGCTCGCCATTGCGGAGCTTGATGCGGAATTTATCGCGCGTACCGCCACCAGAGCTGACACTAGGTTGCTCTTCATCCCATTGGCTGCCACGTGCAGGCGGCAATAAGACATCCAGAATGCGCTCTTCGGCAGCATCCATGGCAGCATCTTTTTGCTTTTCCATCTCGATTTCGCGAACCATCTTGACCGAGCTGTCCACCAGATCACGAATGATCGAGTCGACCTCGCGACCCACATAGCCAACCTCGGTGAACTTGGTCGCTTCTACCTTAATAAAAGGCGCGTTCGCTAAACGGGCTAAACGGCGGGCGATCTCGGTTTTACCGACACCCGTAGGGCCGATCATCAAAATGTTCTTTGGGGTGATCTCACCGCGCAGTGATTCATCCACTTGGCTACGACGCCAACGGTTACGCAAAGCAATGGCTACAGCGCGCTTAGCCGCTTGTTGCCCAATGATGTGCTTATCTAATTCATGAACGATCGCTTCAGGAGTCATATCAGCCATTGCAGTCGAGCTCTTCAATTACAAGGTTGTGGTTGGTAAAGACGCAGATGTCTGCCGCAATGTGCAGACCTTTCTCCACGATTTCGCGCGCAGATAACTCAGTGTTATCTAGCAACGCGCGAGCCGCTGATTGTGCAAAGCTGCCACCCGAACCGATGGCCATCAAGCTATCTTCTGGCTCAACTACATCGCCGTTACCGGTAAGGATTAACGAGGCTTCTTTATCAGCCACCAGTAACAAGGCTTCGAGGCGACGCAACATACGATCGGTACGCCAGTCTTTGGCTAGCTCAACCGCTGCACGGGTAAGGTGACCTGAGTGCTTTTCGAGTTTGGCTTCAAAGCGCTCAAACAAGGTGAAAGCATCCGAGGTGGAGCCAGCAAAGCCAGCCAGTACCTGACCTTTATATAGGCGGCGCACTTTTCGCGCGTTACCTTTCATCACGGTGTTACCAAGAGATACCTGGCCGTCGCCACCAATGACTACCTTGCCATTGCGGCGAACTGACAAAATTGTTGTTGCATGCATTTCTTGCATGAGAAACCCTGCTCTTTAAATTGGGGGGACGAGATAGTAGCGCATCACCCGATTGGGTGCCCGTGTGCTTAGTCAGGCTTTTTGCGGGCGCGGGGGTGGGCTTTGTCGTAAACCTGGGCAAGGTGCTGATAATCCAGATGGGTATAAATCTGGGTGGTACTGATGTCGGCGTGGCCTAATAGCTCTTGCACCGCACGCAGGTCTGAGGAGGATTCGAGCATATGGCTGGCAAATGAGTGGCGCAGCATATGCGGGTGCACATGTTGGGGCATACCTTGCTGAATGGCGCGAACGCGTAAACGATCTTCAATTGCCCGCACACTTAATCGAGTACCTCGTTGGCTGACAAATAGCGCTGTTTCTTCGGCTTTGGCAATTTGGCCTCGAACACCGATCCAGGCATCAAGCGCCTCTCGCGCCAAACGACCAATCGGTACCCGGCGAGACTTCTGACCTTTACCCATTATATCGAGCATGCCGTCGCTGCTTTGTAAGCTGACAACATTTAACGCAGCAAGCTCACTTAATCGAAGACCCGAGGAATAAAACAATTCCAAGATAGCTTTATCGCGATAGTCGATCGGCTCTTTGCAAGGAATCGCCATTAGCTGCCCTACCTGATCAACATCGAGCGTGACAGGTAGTTTGCGTTCGACCTTCGGTGCGCGAACGCCTTCCGCGGGATTTACTTTGCACAAGCCTTCTCGTAATCGGTAATTAAACAAACCGCGTAAAGACGATAACCGACGCTGCAAGCTTTTAGCGCTAATGCCACTGCGATGCGCATTTGCCATGTACTGACGGACTTGTGCTTGTGGGACCTTTTCCCAAGGGTCTGTTTTGTGTTGTGCACACCAGTTCAGATAATCCTTAAGATCACGCTGATAGCTTTCACAGGTACGAGGTGAGAGACGACGTTCGTAACGCAAATAATCCAGATACGGTGTTATCGCATGGTCGTCAGAATCGCTCATGAACGTTTAGGTAAGCGCATCAAGGTCGCGCTGACCAAGTCTCCTAAGCGTTGTAAAAAGTCGATGCCTTGGTGTTCGGTAAAGCGGTCAGCATCATGGCTACCAATCGCGAGTACGCCCACTTCATCGTTACCACGAATCGGAATCAACGCAGCTGAACCTGCGTGATGTGCAACATCATCAAATAAAAAGTCGAGTTGTGCTTCAGTTAATGATGCGCAGCTGGGTTGCTGTAAGTTAATAAAGTCAGCGAATAATTTAGCGCCGAGCTCATTGCTTTTTTCGAGTGCTGCTTCATCAAAGAGTTTGAGTTGAACGGCATCACAATGGAACAGGTTGCGTAGCTCATCTTGTAAGCCACTCACCATGTCATCAAAGTCGCTCACATTGATTAGCGTTAGCGTTAACACATGCAAGCGTTTATTCAGATCATCATTCTCGCGTGCAACCAGAATCAGGTTTTCTAATTGCTGACGGTATTGCGCCACTTGTTCGCGCAAGCTTTGTACCTGGCGTTCGACTAAAGAAACTGCGCCACCTGTTTCATGTGGAATGGTTAACGAGCCAATCACATCAGGGTGACGAAACAAAAAGTCAGGGTTTGCAATTAAGTAATCAACGATCTCGCTTTCAGACATCGACGATTGATGCGCAAGGTTTTTATCAGCAGAACTCATAACGACAAGGTTCCATCAAAGACATGAGTAGCAGGGCCGGTCATCCACACAGGTTCACCATCGCCTTGCCAACGAATAGAAAGATCGCCACCCGGCAGATGCACAGTGACAGCTTCATCAAGTAAGCCGCGAAGTCGACCACCGACAACCGCAGCACACGCGCCAGTGCCACATGCCAGTGTTTCACCACTGCCACGCTCATACACGCGCAAATTAATTTCGCTTGATGATTGAATGGCCATAAAGCCAACATTCACACGTCGCGGAAAGGCTGCATGTGATTCGATTGCTGGACCTAAGGTCTCGACCTCAGCGGTAGTCACATCATCAACCACAAGCACCGCATGCGGATTGCCCATCGATACCGCATTGATCTCAACGCTTTGATTATTCACATCCAGTGAATAGGTAATGGCTTGTGCGTCAGCATTAAAGGGTAGTTCGCTTGGCGCTAAACGTGGCGCGCCCATATTCACTTCAACCTGCTCATCATCACGAATGGTGAGTTGAATCGGGCCTTTTGCCGTACCGACATCAATCACTGTTTTATCGGTCAGTCCTTTCAGGCGAACAAAGCGTGCAAAGCAGCGCGCACCGTTGCCACATTGCTCAACTTCTGAGCCGTCGGCATTAAAGATGCGGTAGTAGAAGTCAGTTTGCGCATCACGCGCAGGCTCGACCAATAGAATTTGATCGCAGCCAACACCAAAGCGACGATCTGCAATCGCACGGCTTTGCTCCGCGCTAAGCTCAAGCGGCTCGCGCGTGCAATCAAACACGACAAAGTCGTTACCTAAGCCATGCATTTTTGAGAAAGACCGTTGCATGTGATCAGTCTGCCATAGAACGTGGGTTTATGCGGGTAGAATGCTTTCGTGTGCAAAGAGCTCAGCGATGGTTTCGCGCTGACGCACCACATGCACATCGGCACCATCTACCATCACCTCTGCCACACGGGGGCGGGTGTTGTAGTTTGACGCCATCGTAAAACCATAAGCACCAGATGAACGTACTGCTAGCAGCGCGCCTTCTTGTAAGGTCAGCTGACGATCCTTACCGAGGAAGTCGCCGGTTTCACAAATCGGACCTACCAAATCATAAAGGCCAGCATCGCCTGTTTGGTTTTCATCAACCGGAATGATCTTTTGCCATGCTTGATAAAGCGACGGACGAATCAGGTCATTCATTGCGGCATCAATCACCGCAAAGTTTTTCGCTTCACCGGGCTTTAAAAATTCAACGGTTGTGAGTAACACGCCAGCATTAGCTGCAATAGCGCGACCAGGCTCGAGGATGATCTCGTAAGGCTTATCTTTGAGCTTTTCTACCAGTGCGGTGACATAAGCCGAAGGTTCGGGTGGTGTTTCTTCGTTGTAGCGCACACCTAAGCCACCGCCTAAATCGAGGTGCTTCAGTTGAATGCCTTGTTCTGCGAGCTTGTCGACCAACGCTAAAACACGGTCAAGCGCATCTAGGAAAGGTGATAGCTCAGTCAGCTGAGAGCCGATGTGACAATCCACCCCGACAATTTCGAGGTTAGGTAATGCCGCAGCCTTTTGATAAATCGAAAGTGCTTCGCTGATTTCGATACCAAACTTATTTTGCTTTAAGCCGGTCGAAATATACGGATGTGTTTTGGCATCGACATCGGGATTAACGCGCAGAGAAATGCGCGCTGTTTTGCCCATCTCGCCAGCAACCGCGTTTAAGCGATCCAGCTCAGGGATGCTCTCAACGTTAAAACAGTGAATATCCACTTCAAGCGCGCGGCGCATCTCTTGTGCTTGCTTGCCGACACCTGAGAACACCACTTTTTTCGGATCGCCGCCAGCAGCAATCACGCGCTCAAGTTCTCCCACCGACACGATGTCGAAACCTGAACCAAGACGTGCGAGTACATTCAGCACACCCAAGTTGGAGTTGGCTTTAACCGCGAAGCACACCAAGTGCGGCAGACCACTGAGCGCATCATCAAAGGCGCGCCAATGTCTTTCTAAGGTGGCACGTGAATACACATAGCAAGGTGAGCCATGGTTTTTAGCAATATCGGCTAACGCAACGTCTTCAGCGAACAGCTGACCGTCACGGTAATTGAAGTAGTCCATGGATTATTTTTGCTCGGCAGTTTGACCAGGCTCAGGGAGCGTCAACGGACCTTTTTGACCACAGGCACCCAAGGTCAGGGCAGAGACAATAATCAGTGTCAAAAAAAGCGGCTTCATGGCATCACTCAAATTCATTAGATACACCACAGTATAAAGGACGCCGTCGCGAAAGGTCAGTCATTGATCGCTACAATGCGCCTAAATCTTAACGAGACAACACCATGAGCCTGCACTACGACGCCCCCATCGTTATCGAACCACCTCAAGCAGCACGCCAGTGCGTGATCTGGATGCATGGACTGGGCGCGGACGGCTCGGACTTTGTGCCAATCGTGCCAGAGCTTGGATTACCTGCTGAGCATGCGATACGTTTTATCTTCCCGCATGCCGCGGTGATGCCTGTGACGATCAACAATGGGTATCAAATGCGCGCTTGGTACGACATTCTTGAGATGAACCTTGGGCGCAAGGTAGATGAGGCGGGTGTTGCAGAATCCTCGAAATATATTCTGCGTTTGATTGACGAGCAGAAGGCGCAAGGTATTAGTGAGGAGAGCATTGTGCTCGCCGGCTTCTCGCAGGGTGGAGTGATTGCGTTTGATGTGGCGCTGCAGATGCAAACCAAACCCGCGGGCGTTTTAGCCTTATCGACCTATTTGATTTCAGCGCATCAAAACGGACAAGGACTCAAGGTGTTGCAATGCCATGGCATACAAGACACCGTGGTGCCATTGAGTTTAGGCGAAGCAGCGCGTGATGAAGTGATCAATCGAGGCGCGGAGGTCACCTGGCGTACCTACCCGATGGAGCATAGTGTGCATCCGGCAGAGATCAGCGATGTCGGTGCTTGGTTGGCAGAACGACTGAGCTAGTTTTTCTCAGCGGCTTGTTTTTGTTGCGCTTGCCAAAGCGCTAGCTGCTCACGGTAGACATCCCACACACACGGTTCACATCCGCTTTCACAACATTCGTTGTCAGCAGGTGGCTCGGGCTTTTCGAGAGGTGGTTCCATGAGCAGCGACTTTAGCGAGCAGCTTATTTCGTGCTGACAATCTTCCAAGAGCCGTCGTCTTGGCGACAGGCTGTGCCGTAGACCATCTCTTTCTGGCCACCTATCCATGCTTCGGTGGTGTATTCACGGCAAGGCTGAATCTCTTGAGTTTCAGCTGATTTCTCAAAGAAGGTACGGGTTGGAGTCACCGCGTATTTGTTCCCCGAATCTGGGTTGGTCCAAGTCGATGTTTTATTCACTGGTTGAGATTCGAGCGCTTGGTTAGCCTTCATGCGATCAACCTCATCCATGGTGCGACCGACGCTTGAACCAAGATGATGACCTAGGATGGTGCCTGCGATGATGGCGGCTTTTTGACCTTTGCCACCACCGACTTGGCTACCAAGAAGGCCGCCAGCGATAGCGCCAACAAGGCCTGCTTGTTCTTCTTTAGTGGGCTGGTTTTGACAGCCGGTGAGCATGAGAGCGCCAGAAATTAGGGCAGAAAGTGCAATTAAACGAGCTTTTTTCATCGAAAATTCCTTAAAACGTCGTTAAAACGAGATAAATAGACAATAGCGCAGTTGTATCGGCTGAGAACCCTTAGAGTCAACTTTCTGCTGAAAGTTTGTGGCAAATCAAATTACTAGACAAATCATCCGGGGCGATCTGCTCTGAGCTTTACAATATTAGCTAATTTTAATATATTAAGCCCACTTTATGGTGGAAGGCAAAGGCAAACCTGCCAGCGCCTAACTAGGTTTTCGAATTTTTGGAGAAAAGCATGAAAAAGTTCGCAGCTTTGTCATTAGCCGCTTTGACTACTTTGTCTGTAACTAACGCATCAGCGTTTTGGAACAGCAATGACAAGTACAATGAGCCAGAGTGTTGGTACAACCCATACGACTGTAACCCTTACGAGCCGTTCGACCCACGTTTCTACTTCGAAGAAATGAAGAACATGTTCGACAACAACAACTACGGTGGTTACGGCTACCCATACGGTCAGATGCCATACGGCCAAATGCCTTACGGCGCTGCTCCACAGGGTCAGCCAGCAATGCCATACGCTCCACGTATGCCAATGCCTTACTACCCACAGGCGCCTATGGCTCCTCAAGCTCCAGCTCAAAAGTAATTTTGCGCTAGATGCAAAAAGCCCGGCTTTGGCCGGGCTTTTTTATGCGCGTTAGTCTGCGTTCTTTCGTCGGTGAGTGATGGTTTCACCACCGACTCCCCAGTTGTCCGTTGAGTGCTCATCAATAATGCACCATGTCGCTGCTGGATCTTTTCCCAGCGTGTCCGCAACCGCTTGCGTGACATTGCGAATCAATGCGGCTTTCGTTTCAGCAGAAAGCTGATCCTCTTTGAGAACCTTGATGTTAACTAGCGGCATGTTTCGCCTCTGCGCGTAGACGTGCTTGCTCAATTGCAAAGCGAACTTGGTTCGGTGCGGTACCGCCAATGTGGTCACGTGCGGCAACAGAGCCTTCGAGTGTTAAGTAATCGAAAACATCACCACCGATTGCATCACTGAACTGTTTTAGCTCATCCAGTGACAGCTCAGCGAGATCACAGCCCTTATCAACGCAGTAAGCAACGGACTTGCCCACCACTTCGTGGGCGTCGCGGAAAGGAATGCCGTTGCGTACTAAATAATCCGCAAGGTCAGTTGCCGTTGCGAAGCCTTGTAGTGCGGCAGCACGCATGCGCTCAGGGCGACAAGTGATCGCAGGGATCATGTCAGCGAATACTTTGAGTGAACCTTTCACGTTATCAACTGCATCAAACAAGGGCTCTTTGTCTTCTTGGTTATCTTTGTTGTAAGCCAAGGGCTGCGACTTCATTAAAGTCAGCAGTGCCATTAGGTGGCCAAAGATACGACCACTCTTGCCACGAATAAGCTCCGGTACATCCGGATTCTTTTTCTGCGGCATGATCGATGAGCCCGTACAGAAGCTGTCTGACAATGTGATGAAACCAAATTGGGCTGATGACCAAATGATCAACTCTTCACTCATACGCGATAGGTGCATCATCAAGATGCTCGCCGCTGCGGTGAACTCAATGGCGAAGTCACGATCTGACACGGCATCGAGAGAGTTGCGGCATGGCTCGCTAAAGCCAAGTAATTGTGCCGTGTGCTCACGATTAATCGGGAAGGTAGTTCCTGCTAAAGCGGCAGCACCGAGCGGCATCTGGTTAAGACGCTTAGCGCAGTCATCAAAACGTGAGATGTCGCGCTCGAGCATTTCATACCACGCCATCATGTGATGACCAAAGGTAATCGGTTGTGCTGTCTGCAAATGGGTAAAGCCAGGCAGAATGGTATCCGCTTCGCGCTCAGCAATATCTAATAAGCCGGCGAGCAAGCGATCAAGCTCAGCATCGATCAGGTTAAGTTCGTGGCGTAACCAAAGACGCACATCAGTGGCGACTTGGTCGTTACGTGAACGACCGGTATGCAGCTTTTTACCGGCATCACCAATATCCGCGGTGAGCGCAGCCTCGATGTTCATGTGCACATCTTCGAGTTGCACCGACCACTCAAACTCATCGTTCTCGACTTTTTGCAGGATGGCAGTCAGGCCAGTGATGATGGCGTTCTTCTCATCCTCGGTCAGTACACCTTGTGCTGCGAGCATCATGGCGTGAGCGATCGAGCCTTGAATATCGTAAGGCGCGAGGCGCTTATCGAACTCAACGGAGGCGGTGAAGGCTTCTACGAAGGCATCGGTAGGCTCAGAAAAACGTCCGGCCCAAAGCTTTTTGTCGCTCATGCTATGTCTCAAACGGGGTAAAACGACGCGATTATACAAGTGCTGGCGTGGCTTTGCTGCATTCAGCGCTGTGCGGAGCGCTGCAATAACCGATAAAATTCGACCATATAGCCTTAATGTCAGAAATGGCGACTGAGAAAACCATGAGCAAAGATACCCAAGCCTTTGGCGGCTACCCTTACACACGCATGCGTCGTATGCGCCGTGACGATTTTTCACGCCGCTTGATGCGTGAAACGAATGTGACGCCAGATGATCTGATTTATCCGGTGTTTGTGCTTGAAGGTGAGAATCAACGTGAGCCGGTGATGTCGATGCCGGGCGTTGAGCGCATGAGTATCGACCTGCTGGTTAAAGAAGCGAAACACATTGCGAGCTTGGGTGTGCCCGCAATGGCCATTTTCCCAGTGACGCCAGCAGAAGCGAAATCAGAAGATGCCGCCGAGGCCTTTAACCCAGAGGGTTTAGCTCAGCGTGCCGTACGGGCAGTGAAAGAGGCCGTCCCCGAGCTTGGTGTGATCACCGATGTGGCACTCGATCCGTTCACCACACATGGCCAAGACGGGCTGATTGATGCGGAAGGTTATGTACTCAATGACCAAACGGTTGAGGTTTTGGTTAAGCAAGCTTTGTCACATGCCACAGCAGGTGCCGATGTGGTTGCACCCTCTGACATGATGGATGGCCGTATCGGTGAGATTCGCGATGCGCTGGAATCAGAGGGGCATGTGCATACTCGTATTCTGGCTTACTCAGCAAAGTATGCATCGTCTTATTACGGTCCTTTCCGTGATGCGGTTGGTTCAGCAGCGAATTTAGGTAAAGGTAATAAATTCACTTATCAGCAAGATCCTGCGAACACCGATGAAGCGCTGCGTGAAGTTGCTTTGGATCTGAATGAGGGCGCTGACATGGTGATGGTTAAGCCTGGCATGCCTTACTTGGATATTGTTCGTCGTGTGAAAGATCAGTTTGGTGTGCCCACAATGGTGTATCAAGTGAGTGGTGAATATGCGATGCACATGGCAGCAATTCAAAATGGCTGGCTTGATGAAAAAGCCGTTGTGATGGAATCCTTGGTGTGTATCAAACGTGCCGGTGCTGATGGCGTATTAACCTACTTTGCAAAGCGCGCCGCTGAGTGGCTGAATGACTGACAGGCATTCGCCTCATGCAGAACGTAAGTTCGCTGCAAAAGAAATCATTGCCGCTTGGTTAGGTGCTTTCTTTGGTATCGCAGCATTAGCGTGGGTCGTTACCAACATGCCAGAAGCTAAGCTTTTGGTCATTGGTTCTTTTGGCGCAAGTGCAGTTCTGATTTACGGCTCACCTAAAGCCCCCTTTGCACAGCCAAGAAACTTAATTGGTGGTCATGTCCTCTCAGCATTAGTCGGCATGTTGACCTGGTATTACTTGCCGGACGTATTAATTTTGCAAGAAGCGTTTGCTGTTGCGACAGCGATAGCCTTAATGCAGCTAACTCGAACAATGCACCCGCCCGGTGGTGCAACGGCGCTAATTACGGTCATTGGTGGAACAGAAATTCACTCAATGGGCATTGGGTTCATTTGGATTGTATTTATCGGCGTCATTATTTTGTTGGCTATCGCCTTGTTAATGAACAATGCGTTTTCGCGCGGCAGCTATCCGACGCGATGGAGTTAAGTTGTGACTGATCGTTATGCCGTTGTTGGTAATCCTATTGCGCACTCTAAGTCGCCACAGATTCATACCCAATTTGCGCAGCAAACCCAACAAGATTTGAGCTATGAGAAATTGCTCGGAGAGATCGGTGCGTTTAAAGCAACGGTTGAGCAATTCAAAGCAGACGGCGGCAAAGGGCTGAATGTCACGGTGCCATTTAAAGAAGATGCTTTCGCAATGGTCGACCGACTTGAGCCGCGCGCTCAACAAGCTGGAGCC
>VMDJ01000077.1 GCA_008080925.1 Gammaproteobacteria bacterium | reverse complement strand
CTTCAGGCTCCGCAGCAGCTTCAGCCACACTGGCTTTCATTTGCCCAATCACATCGCCTTGGTTTACGTGATCGCCTATTTTTACCGTCAAAGCGGTAATTTTGCCCGCAAAGACTGATGGAATTTCCATCGTCGCTTTTTCTGTCTCAAGCGTTATTAATGAGGCTTCTTTAGCGACCTCATCGCCAACTTGTGCAATGACCTCAACCACTTCAACATCTTTGAAATCACCGATATCCGGTATCACGATATCAATCATGCGCTCTGCGACTGAGGATGCTTGCGTTGCAGCTGCAGGCGCTGGCTCAACAGGTGCTGCCTCCGCTTGCACTGCTGGCTCTTCAACCACTTCATCAGCAACCACAGATTCTTCAACTGCATCAGCTGAATCAATTACAAAGATCACATCACCCTTGTTTATTTTGTCGCCAATCGCAATCCGCACTTCGCTAACCACACCAGCGCTTGGTGATGGAATTTCCATCGTTGCTTTATCCGACTCAAGCGTCATCAATGAGTCTTCAACCGCAACGGTATCGCCCACTGCAACTAAGATCTCAATGACTTCCACATCGTGGAAATCACCAATATCGGGTAATGCTATGTCTGTCATCTTGCCCATCTTTTCTTCTCCCAATCTATTCTCACCACATTCACTTAAGCTGTGATTGGGTTGGGTTTTTCAGGGTCAAGCTTGTAAAGCTTTATCGCATCGGACACGACCTTGCTATCAACTTCGCCAAGATCAGCCATCGCTTTCAGAGCCGCTATAACAACGTAGTAACGGTTCACTTCGAAATGCGCACGCAAATTGGCACGTAAGTCAGATCGACCGAAGCCATCTGTACCGAGTGTGACGTACTTATGATCACCAACGAACGGACGGATTTGTTCAGCAAAAGCACGCATGTAATCGGTTGCAGCAATCACCGGACCTTTAGCGTCAGCTAATTGTTGTGTGACATACGGCACACGTGGCTTGTCCATTGGGTGCAACATATTCCAACGCTCAACATCCTGACCTTCTCGACCAAGCTCATTGAAGCTAGTTGCACTCCAGATATCCGCCGCAATATTCCAATCATCTTCAAGCAATGCGCCAGCAGCGATCACTTCACGCAAGATAGTGCCGGAACCCATCAACTGGACACGCTTCTTCTTACGCGAACCTGTTTTGTAGGTGTAAAGGCCTTTCACAATGCCTTCTTCAACATCCTCAGGCATTGCCGGTTGGTGATAATTCTCATTCATCACGGTGATGTAGTAGAAGACGTTCTGCTGTTCTTCATACATCGCTTTCATGCCGTGTTGCATGATGACGACTAACTCGTAAGCAAAAGTTGGGTCGTAAGCTCGACAGTTTGGAATCGTGTTTGCGACCAGATGACTATGACCGTCTTGGTGCTGTAATCCCTCACCAGCAAGTGTGGTTCGGCCGGCGGTACCACCGAGCAAGAAGCCACGCGCTTGCATATCGCCTGCTGCCCATGCCAAGTCACCAATACGCTGGAAACCAAACATTGAGTAGTAGATGTAGAAAGGAATCATGCTAACGCCGTGATTACTGTACGACGTTGCCGCAGCAATCCAAGAGGACATTGCGCCAGCTTCGTTAATACCCTCTTGAAGAATCTGACCCTTCTTATCTTCGCGGTAATACATCACCTGCTCAGAGTCTTGTGGGGTATACAGCTGACCCACTGATGAGTAGATACCCAACTGACGGAACATACCCTCCATACCAAAGGTACGCGCTTCATCAGGCACGATCGGCACAACAAACTTACCAACGTTCTTATCGCGAATTAGTGTGGTTAGGAAACGTACGAATGCCATCGTTGTCGACATTTCACGATCACCACTACCTTCAAGTAATGCCTTAAAAGTATCAATTGAAGGAATGGTCAAGCTATTCGCTTTGCTACGACGTGAGGGTACATAGCCACCCAACTCATCACGACGCGCATGCATGTATTTCATCTCTGGACTATCAGCAGGTGGCTTAAAGTAAGGCGCCGAACCAATCTGATCATCTGGAATAGGAATATTAAATCGATCACGGAAGTGCTTAAGCGCTTCTTCACCCATCTTCTTTTGCGAGTGAGTGATGTTCTGACCTTCACCAGCCTCACCCATGCCGTAACCCTTAACGGTCTTCGCCAAGATGACGGTCGGCTGACCCTTATGACGATTTGCTGCGGCATAAGCAGAGAAAATCTTCAGTGGATCATGACCACCTCGATTCAAGCGCCAGATATCCTCATCTGACATATTGGCAACCATGGCTTTAAGCTCTGGATACTTTCCAAAGAAGTGTTCACGTACAAAGGCACCATCGTTAGCTTTATAAGCTTGGTAGTCACCATCAACGACTTCTTCCATACGCTTGAGTAATAAGCCGCTCTTGTCACGTGCAATGAGTGGATCCCAATAGCCACCCCAAATGACTTTAACAACATTCCAGCCTGCGCCGCGGTAAACCGCTTCGAGCTCTTGAATGATCTTGCCATTACCACGCACCGGACCATCTAAACGCTGCAAGTTACAGTTAACAACGTGCACCAAGTTATCGAGACGCTCTCGACCTGCAAGTGAAATAGCACCCAAAGATTCTGGCTCATCCATCT
This sequence comes from Gammaproteobacteria bacterium, assembly GCA_008080925.1. Taxonomy (GTDB): domain Bacteria; phylum Pseudomonadota; class Gammaproteobacteria; order Chromatiales; family Chromatiaceae; genus VMDJ01. Next base: position 25,884 of record VMDJ01000077.1, on the reverse strand, counting down.
CACCATCACCCATGAAGGCCCAGACTTTACGATCACTCTGAGGCGCAAGTTCGCGGTCTTGTAAATACTTCATGAAGCGCGCTTGATAGATCGACATCAAAGGACCTAAGCCCATCGATACGGTTGGGAACTGCCAGAAGTTAGGCATCAACCAAGGATGCGGATAAGAAGACAAGCCATGTCCATCAGCTTCTTGGCGGAAGCTATTCAAGTCGTCTTCACTCAAACGACCTTCCAGGAAAGCACGCGCATATATACCAGGAGCTGAGTGACCCTGGAAAAACACCAAGTCCCCTTCCTGCGAATCATTGGTCGCGCGGAAGAAATGATTGAAACCCACGTCAAACAAGGTCGCTGCTGAAGCGAAACTGGCGATGTGACCACCGAGCTCTGTCGACTTACGGTTTGCATGTACCACCATCGCCATCGCATTCCAACGAATGAACGATCGAATACGACTCTCCAGCGCCTGATCACCAGGATAAGGCTCCTGTTTAGTCAACGGAATGGTATTCAAATACGCCGTGTGTGCGTTGTAAGGAACCGACACACCTGAACGGCGAGCCTTATCGATCATTTTATCGATCAGATAGTGCGCTCGATCAACGCCCTCGAACTCGAGAACCGCTTCTAAAGCGTCAAGCCATTCTTGTGTTTCTTGTGGATCTGTATCCGGTCTGTCTGCCATGTGTGTTATCCGCCATGTTTGCAGTGAGTCAACGCGCTTGTGGCGCTTTAATGGCGGCAAGTTAAGCAAAAAAAGCAGCACTTTGCCAACTTAATTTTAAATAACAAGCAAAAACAATTACTTAATTACTATAAAATATAAGACAATTGTACTATAAAAATCCCGATATTTGATCTGGGCCCAGACACCTCAGCGCCTAAATAAACTATTAAATCAATAGCTTAGAGGATTACAGGCACAAAAAAGCCCGCCTTAAGCGGGCTTCTTAAACTGTTAACCATTATTCCGGTGGATTACCGTCGAATACCTGGTTTTGACGACGCTGCAGGTAAGCGTCTCTAACAAAGGCATAGGGATCAATGGCTGCTTGTTCTACGACATTGCTCGCTGTCAGCAAATCAGCTCGTTTGTCTACGACTTTAGTAGCGCGCATGATCAGACGCGTTTCATCATCCTCAATGTAGTAAATCGGGTCGATGAACCAATCAACAACTGTACCTACTGCATCACGACTCGAGGACGGACCCAGTAACGGCAAAACAATGTAAGGGCCAGACTCAGCACCCCAAGCACCCAGGGTTTGACCAAAATCTTCATCAGTACGCGGAAGATCCATGTTACTTGCCACGTCCATGAAGCCCAAAATACCAATGGTACTGTTAATAGCGACACGGCTTACGTCGTTGAATGCACGATTCACTTTCAACTGAAGAAGGTTGTTAACTGCCGAGGTTAAATCTTCTAAGTTATTAAAAAAGTTGGTTATTCCGCGATTCACTGGCGCAGGCACAATAGCGTTATAACCCTTTCCAATGGGCTTCAAAATCGCTGAATCCAAGGCGTCGTTAAAGGCATACATAGAGCGGTTATAGCTCTCATAAGGGTCACGTGGGTCAGCAAACTCTGGATCAACCGATGCACAACCGGTAACCAACAGAGACAAACCCAAGACTGAACTTTTCAAAAACTTCGTGTTCATAAAATCAACTAAATCATAGTTTGTTAGTTGCGCGCCCCCCAGCGCAAGAGTTTAAGAATTCTACCAGAATAAACCTCTGAATCATCCAAAATTTCGCGAATTGTCTAGCTATCCTTTATCCTTCGCGGAATGAATGATTCTCTCTACAATCCTGCCATTTCCCAACGGTTTAGGGGCTACCTGCCCGTTGTTGTGGATGTCGAAACCGCCGGTTTTGAAGCAAAAACCGACGCTCTCCTTGAGGTTGCGGCCGTCACCCTAAGGCTTGATGACAAAGGCTATCTACATCCTGCCGAAACCTTTCATCAGCATATTTTGCCGTTCGAGGGCGCAAACCTCGACGAAGCCGCCCTTTCATTTAACGGTATTGATCCAACCAATCCACTTCGCGGAGCGGTCGAAGAAAAACAAGCCATCGTCGATTTATTCACTCCGATCCGTTCTGCTGTAAAAGCCTCTGGCTGTAAGCGAGCCATTTTGGTTGGCCACAATGCTTTTTTCGATCTTGCGTTCATCAATGCAGCGGTTGAACGCTTGAGCTACAAGCGAAATCCCTTCCACCCTTTCAGCACACTCGACACCGTTACCTTATCTGCTATGGCCTATGGACAAACCGTTCTAGCCAAAACAGCCATGGCGGCAGGTATGGATTGGGATGGTAATCAAGCCCACGGCGCACTCTATGACACGGAAAAAACAGCCGAGCTTTTCTGTCGCATCATGAACCAATGGACAGAACTTGGCGCCCCAACACCCTGGCTAGAAAACACTGAGACCGGGGCATAAAAAAACCGGGCTAAGCCCGGTTCTTTACATCCGAGAGAATCAATCTTCGGCTGGCCATTTAGCCGCAGCCTCATCAACCGCTTTCTTTAGATCGCCACTGGCGTGCATTTCCAAGGTGATATCACAACCACCAATCAACTCACCATCGACATAAACTTGTGGGAACGTAGGCCAATCCGCAAAGCGTGGCAGATTTTCAAAGATCTCAGGATCTGACAGCACGTTTACATATGCGAACTTCTGACCACAATCTTGCAATGCTGCAGCCGCGCGTGATGAGAAACCACACTGTGGAAACTGCGGGGTGCCTTTCATGTAAATGATGACAGGGTTTGATTCGACCTGTTCTTTGATGCGATCAAGAACGTCCATAGTGATACCTCATAAATTGGATACTTATCAGATAGTGTCACTGACAAGTTTTTTCAAGGGTGCAGTCTAGTGAACTCTGCAGACAAGGAAAACCTTATTCGCGTATTGGTTTAAGCCGCATCAACATTTCGTTGCAGCCAAAACTCAAGTAATGCCAAATGCCATAACTTGCTGCCCATAATTCGCGTGTGATGCATCTCAGGCGCATCAAGCAACATATCGATGTAATCGCGCTGAAAAACACCCCGTTCACGACATGCTTGTGAATTTAAAATATCACGCATGAAGTTAAGAAAATCACCGCGCACATACTTAAGTGCCGGCATCGGGAAATAACCCTTAGGCCGATCAATCACCGCATCCGGAACAATGCCGCGAGAGATCGCTTTCAGCAGATATTTAGGCTCACGTAATTTGAGATCTGCAGGGCATCGCGCTGCAACTTCGACAAGCTGATGATCCAAAAAGGGCACCCGAGCTTCTAAGCCCCACGCCATCGTCATGTTGTCGACGCGCTTCACTGGATCATCAACAATTAAGGTGGTTGTATCTAGCTTCAAAATGGCGTCGATAAACTCATCGCTCAATCCATCATCCAAGCGATTGGCAATGTAATCACCCGTCACATCACCGACCTGATAAGCCGCTGTCAGCATCCTAGCCATCTCAGCATGATCACGATCAAAATAATGTTTTCTGAAACGCTCTAGACGTGAGCCTTCAGTTTCCGCGCGCATACGTGGGTACCAAAAATAACCACCAAACACCTCATCCGCACCCTGGCCTGACTGCACCACTTTGATATGTTGGCTCACTTGCTCTGAAAGCAAATAAAAAGCTACAGCATCTTGGCCAAACATAGGTTCAGCCATGGCATCAACAGCCTCTGGCAAGCGCTTCAAGACATCTTCATTCGGCACTAAAAATTTGTGGTGGATCGGTTGATAGCGATCAACAACCAGATCGGAGTATTCAAACTCACTGCCTTTCTCTTCGGGCTGATCTTCAAAACCTACCGAGAAAGTATGAAAGTTTTCCACACCAATCTCAGCCAGTAATGCCACGAGCAAGCTTGAGTCCAAACCACCTGATAGCAAAACACCGACAGGTACATCAGCGACATCGTTACGTTTGCGTACAGCAGCAACAAGCTGCTCACGGACACGTTCTATCCACTCTTGGTCCGAATATAACTCTTCTTCACGTGTTGCATCGAGCTCCCAGTACCGTTGCTGACGAACCTTGCCATCCGCTGTAACCACCATGCTGTGAGCTGGATCTAGCTTACGAATACCCTTGAGCACTGTACGAGGCGCCGGGATAACCGCATGCAGGGTGTACTGAAAGTGCAATGCTTCAGCATCGAGACTTTTATCGATATCGCCAGCAGCAAGAAGCGCTTGGGTATTCGACGCAAAGCGGAAACCATCACTGAGCATCGAAAAATAAAACGGTTTAATACCAAAACGGTCGCGTGCAGCAAAAAGCTGTTGCTTATTCGCATCCCAAATCGCAAAGGCAAACATGCCATGTAAGTAGCGCGGACAGTCCTCACCCCATTGTCGATAGGCTTTGAGAATGACCTCGGTATCACCATCCGACGTAAATTGATGGCCCAATTCAATGAGCTGAGCGCGTAACTCACGGTAGTTATAGATGGCACCGTTAAAAACCAAGCTCAGTTCAGCATCTAACATCGGCTGCGCTGAAGCTGTTGAGAGATCAATGATAGAAAGGCGTCGATGACCCAGTGCCACACCGGCATTCGCCCATACACCTCCAGCATCAGGACCACGACGTTCAAGCGCAGGCAGCATGTTTTCGACCGCTACTTTTGGTTCGACCGACGCTCGAAAACGAATTTCACCGCAAATACCGCACATCAGGGTGTCTCTACTTATTAATTAAATAGGCATTCTCGCTGATTCAAACGCACTATTCAGTAATAAAAACCTCAATCGCAACAATTGATAAGGTCAACCTTTATCTCTACACTCCTGCTCACTATAAAAACATTGGAATACTCGGAGAGAACCCATGAATCCATTATTGTCACCTTGGAAGTCAGCCGTTGTTGGCGTCATCCTTGCAGTCCTTATTACCCTCGCGACTGGCGCAACAGGTAATGCTTGGAGCACTACCGTTTGGTTACACGTGATCGTTGGCATCACCTGGATTGGTTTGTTGTACTACTTCAACTTTGTACAGGTTCCTGCCGTAGGCGCAGCACTGAAAGACGAAACCCCAGGACCTGCGGCCATCAATAAGTATGTTGCTCCTCGCGCATTGCTTTATTTCCGTTGGGCAGCAGTAGCGACTTGGGTAACAGGCGTTGGCGCTTTGGGTTACCTCGGTGACGGCGGTCACGCTAAAGCCATCGTTGATGCCTTTACTTTGAGTGGCAACATGCAGGTAATCGGTATTGGCGCATGGTTAGGTACCATCATGGCATTTAACGTTTGGGTCTTCATTTGGCCTAACCAGAAGAAAATCCTGGGTCTTGCTAGCACACCTGCATCTCCAGAAGAGATCGCTAAAGCGAAAGTGGTTGCGCTTTATGCTTCACGCATCAACACCATTTTGTCGATCCCAATGCTTGCAAGCATGGTTGGCCATGGTCATGGCGGCATGTTGCCTTTCTAAGCTGATTGCCAGTCAAAAAGGCCTGCTAGGTTCGCCAGCGGGCCTTTTTTATGTCCAAAATTCTGCGTTTTAACCACTTGCCAAGCTAAGCAAGTTTCTGTAATTTTCCGCCTTTGCTGTAAAGAAATCGCAAAACAACGGGTGGTTCTGATGCCTCGGAACCGCCTTTTCTGTTTTTAGACCTCAGGGAAATGCTGACATGTCTAACACGCTGATGAATACCTATGCTCGCCTTCCGGTGACATTCACGCATGGTGAAGGGGTTTGGCTGTATGACGAAAATGGGGACGCTTATTTTGACGCACTCACCGGCATTGCCGTGTGTGGCCTTGGTCATTCACACCCTGCAGTAACAAAAGCGATTTGTGATCAATCATCTCAAGTGATCCATACCTCTAATCTTTATGGCATCGCTAAACAACAGCAGCTTGGCGATACATTGACTCGCCTGTCTAATATGGATCGCGTTTTCTTTGCTAACTCAGGCGCAGAAGCAAATGAAGCTTCCATTAAGTTAGCGCGCCTCTATGGCAATCGTCGCAATCTCGAAAATCCAACCATCATCGTGATGGAGTCAAGCTTCCATGGGCGCACCATGGCAACGCTCAGCGCTACAGGGAACCGCAAAGTGCATGCTGGCTTTGAGCCGCTCGTGCAAGGTTTTGTGCGTGTTCCACATAACGATATTGAATCGATTCAGCGCCTGACTGACAACAAAAGCATTGTTGCCATCTTGGTTGAGCCCATCCAAGGCGAAGGCGGCATTCATGTGCCAGACGATAGCTATCTGCAACAATTACGTGAGATTTGTGACGAACAAGAATGGTTACTGATGCTTGATGAAGTTCAGTGTGGCATGGGGCGCACCGGTAAGATGTTTGCGCATCAACATGCAGGTATCACACCGGATGTTATGAGCCTGGCCAAAGCCTTAGGCAATGGCGTGCCCATTGGCGCCTGCTTAGCACATGGCCAAGCGGCAGAGCTTTTTGCGCCGGGTAACCACGGCACAACATTTGGCGGCAATCCATTAGCCTCTGCAGCAGCTTTGGCTGTTTGTGAAACTATCGAGAAAGATAATCTTATCGAGCGCGCCGCTCTATTGGGCACACAACTCCTTGAAGGCTTCAAAGCAGCTTTAGCGGACACCGCTGGCATTAAGGAAATTCGTGGTAAAGGCCTGATGGTCGGCATTGAGTTGGATCACGACTGCCCTGAGCTCGTGAAGTTGGCTCTTGAAGAAAAACTTTTGATCAATGTCACTGCAGGCAAAGTCATTCGTTTATTGCCGCCGTTGATCATGACCGATGATCAAGCGACAGAGCTCGTTGAAAAACTTTCACAACTGATTAAGCGCTATTTAGCTCAATAAGCTTCGCGCTCTTTTGTTATGAAAACACCAAGACATTTCCTTTCATTACTCGATCTTTCCTCTGCTGAACTTCAGGCAGTGATTGCTCGTGCGAGTGAATTAAAAAAACTTCAACACGCAGGCGAAACTCACGCGACTTTACAAGGTCGCGTTCTTGCGATGATTTTTGAAAAGTCATCAACACGCACTCGTGTTTCATTTGAAGCAGGCATGTCTCAGCTTGGCGGCTCTGCGATGTTCTTATCACCTAGCGATACGCAGCTAGGGCGTGGAGAACCAGTCGAAGACAGCGCACGTGTTATCTCTAGCATGGTTGACTGCGTGATGATTCGCACATTCGATCATGAGATGGTCGAAACCTTTGCCAAACATTCACGCGTACCCGTGATTAACGGTCTTACTGACCTGTTACACCCCTGCCAACTTTTAGCTGATATGCAAACCTTTACCGAACATCGTGGTTCGATCAAAGGGAAAACTGTCACCTGGGTCGGTGATGGCAACAATATGTGTCACTCGTATATCAATGCAGCGCGCCAATTTGATTTCAATCTTCGCATTGCCTGTCCTGCCGGTTATGAGCCCGATGAGGCAATCGTGGATGCAGCTAAAGATCGCGTGACCTTGTTGCGTGATCCAATGGAAGCTGCAAGTGGCTCACACCTTGTGGTTACCGACACCTGGGTGAGTATGGGTCAAGAAGAAGAAAAGCGTGCGCGTGAAAAAATCTTTGGTAGCTTCAAAGTATCTAAAGCGATGATGCAAGAAGCTGACAAAGACGCTCTTTTCATGCACTGCTTACCTGCCTATCGCGGCATGGAAGTCGATGCCGATGTTTTAGATGCGCCAGATAGTGTTGTTTGGGATGAGGCAGAGAATCGTCTACATGCTCAAAAGGCACTCTTAGAGTTTCTCCTTAGATAAAAATCTAAAAACTCCGCTACACTGCGTTGCATCAATATCCAATGTTTTGATCGCTAGTAGAGGATCGTTAACACCATGAAGAAATACTTAGTCGCCGCTTTGCTCATTGCGAGCTTCAGCAGCTTTGCGCAAGACGCTTACGTCACCGATAAATTTACCGTTGCTGTTCGCAGTGGCGAAGCAGCCGATTACCGTATTTTGCGCATGTTGCGTACCGGCACAAAAGTTGAAGTCATCTCACAAAACCGCGAAACCGGTTACAGCAAAATTCGCTTTAATAACGGTAAAGAGGGCTTTGTACTTACTCGTCAATTATTGGATGAGCCAACCGCGCGAGATCGCTTAGCCGATCTTGAAAAAGAAATGGCTTTACTTAAAGGCGAGCCTGATGAGTTAAAAAGCAAGCTAGCTGCCGCCACTCAAAAAGCAACTGGATTTGAAAAGTCATTTAAGGCTGCTGAAGCACGTGCGCGCTCTGCTGAACAAGAGCTGGCAGCCTTTAAGCGCATTTCATCTGATGCAGTGAGCGTTGCTGAAGAAAGAAACAGCTTGCGTGAACAAGTTGCTGAGCTCAATCGTGATCTAGCCGAAGCGAAACAAGAAATCTTAGAACTTGAAAATAATGACACTCAAGACTGGTTTTTGATTGGTGCTAGCGTTTTGCTTGGCGGCATTATCCTAGGATTAATCTTGCCTAACCTACGATCACGTCGACCTAAGCAATCTTGGGATAGTTTATAAGCAGACACAAAAAAGCCCGCCTAAGCGGGCTTTTTTTATTGTCGAAGCAATCAATTGTTCTGAATAACAATATTCGGGAACTTTGATGAATAGTTCTTCGCTTGGCGAGACAACTTTGCTGCCGCCTTACGTGCGATCTCACGGTAAATTTGAGAAGCACGTGCTTCAGGGTCAGCGACAACAGTTGGCTTACCTGAGTCAGCTTCTTCGCGTATACGAAGCTCGAGTGGCAAAGAACCCAGACACTGAACACCATAGTCTTCCGCCATGCGCTTACCGCCGCCATCACCAAAGATATGTTCCTCATGACCACACTCTGAACAAATGTGGGTCGACATATTCTCAACAACACCCAAGATTGGCACTTCAACTTTTTCGAACATCTTGAAGCCTTTGCGCGCGTCTAATAATGCGATGTCCTGTGGCGTGGTGACAATAATTGCACCAGCAACAGGTACTTTCTGCGCCAAGGTCAACTGAGTGTCACCAGTGCCTGGTGGTAGGTCGATGATCATATAGTCAAGGTCAGACCATTGGGTATCATTCAACAACTGCTCCAAGGCCTGAGTCACCATTGGGCCACGCCAGATCATTGGTGTTTCTTCGTCAATCAAATAACCGATCGACATTGATTGAATGTTGTAGCTCACCATTGGCTCAAGGGTTTTGCCATCTTTAGATTCTGGCTTACCTGAGATACCCAACATGCGTGGCTGAGAAGGACCGTAGATATCCGCATCGAGAATACCCACAGTGGCACCTTCAGCTGCAAGCGCCAAGGCTAGGTTTACAGAGGTAGTTGATTTTCCTACACCGCCTTTACCAGACGCTACCGCGATGATGTTCTTAACGTTATCAATTGGCTTAAGTGCTTTTTGAACTGAATGCGCAGCAACCTTCCATGAGAAGTTAACTGCACAGCTAGAAACACCATCAACCCCCTCAACGGCTGCCTTCACTGCAGCAACGGTTTCTTGCTCGATACCCTTAGCTGGGAAACCAAGTTGCACATCGACGGTGATTTTGTCGCCATCGATCGCGATATTTTTGATGCAATTTGCAGATACCAAGTCAGTATCTAAATGTGGTTCGATAAAACCTTTAAGCGCCGCTTCAACGCTCTCTTTGGTAATCTCAGCCATGTTAGGGAACTCCAGATAAGACACGCCAAGGCGGGTCGAAAAATTTTGATGCGCAATAGTAGCTTATCGCTCACGATAAAGCCTTACCGAAATACTCGGATTTTGTGTGCTTGGCTAATGTAATGGCGCTGTGCGGCTTTTCAAGCCCCTCCTACCGCATCACTGATCAGGTTTTTACTGTCTGCAGCCGTCTTTTTTGATGGTTTGTGAAATAATGCGCGGCTAATTTCATACTCATTACCGTATCAATACCTATGAGCAGCCCTAGCCGCAAAATTTTGATCACCAGCGCCCTGCCTTATGCCAATGGCTCCATTCACCTTGGCCACATGGTGGAGTACATCCAGACGGACATCTGGAGTCGCTTTCAAAAGCTGCAAGGACATGAGTGCTATTACGTTTGCGCGGATGATGCACACGGCACTCCTATCATGCTGCGTGCTCGTGGTGAGGGTATTGAGCCCGAAGATTTGATTGCCAGAGTCTGGAAAGAACACACAGAAGATTTCGCCGGTTTCGGCATTGATTTCGACAACTATCACTCGACGCATTCGGATGAAAACAAAGCCTGCGCAAGCTTAATTTACGAGCGCAATCGCGATGCAGGGCACATTGCTCGTCGCACGATTTCACAAGCCTATGACCCTGAAGCGAACATGTTCTTGCCTGATCGCTTCATCAAGGGCACCTGCCCAAAGTGTGGTGCAGACGATCAGTATGGCGACAATTGTGAAGCCTGTGGCGCAACCTACTCGCCAACCGAACTAAAAAATCCTGTATCAGCTGTCTCTGGTGCAACACCGATTGAAAAAGATTCGGAGCACCTGTTCTTCAAGCTGGCTGATTTCGAAAAGACATTGAAAGACTGGCACCAAGCTGGTCACGTCCAAGCCGAGATGGCCAACAAGCTCGATGAATGGTTTGAAGCCGGTCTTGCTGACTGGGACATCTCGCGTGATGCACCTTACTTCGGTTTTGAAATTCCGGATGCGCCAAACAAGTATTTCTATGTTTGGTTAGATGCGCCGATTGGGTACATGGCGAGCTTCCGCAATCTATGTGACAAAAAAGGCATTGATTTCGATAGCTTCTGGAAAGCCGATTCAGATGCAGAGCTTTATCATTTCATCGGCAAAGACATCATCTACTTCCATGCCTTGTTCTGGCCTGCAATGCTCCAAGGCGCGGGCTTCCGTATGCCGACCTCAGTATTTGCGCACGGCTTCCTCACCGTTGATGGCGCGAAAATGTCAAAGTCACGCGGCACCTTTGTTAAGGCTCGCACCTATCTAAAACACCTCAACCCGGAATACCTGCGTTATTACTTCGCAGCCAAGTTGAGCTCTAAGATTGATGACTTAGACCTTAACCTCGATGACTTTGCGCAACGAGTCAATGCAGACTTGGTTGGCAAGGTCGTCAACATTGCTAGCCGTAATGCGGGCTTCATTAAGAAGCGTTTCGACAACAAACTCTCAGCGACTTGTTCTGAGCCTGAGCTTTATCAAAGCTTTGTCGATGCCGGCGATCAAATTGCTGCACATTATGAAAACCGTGACTACGGTCGTGCGATTCGCGAGATCATGGCACTCGCGGATAAAGCCAATCAGTACATCGATGACAAGGCGCCTTGGGTTATTGCCAAAGAAGATGGTAAAGACCAAGAACTACATGACATTAGCTCCGTTGGCATCAATCTGTTCCGCGTATTGATGGGTTATCTAAAGCCTGTGCTACCTGTCATGGCTGCGGATGCTGAGGCCTTTCTTAACATTGAGCCTATGACATGGAATAGCCAAGCTAAACCGCTTTGTGATCACTCGGTGAATAAATTCAAACCACTGATGACCCGAGTTGAGCGCGAAAAGATTGATGCAATGATCGAAGACTCAAAAGAAGACCTCGCCGCTGAAGCCAAAGTGATTGGCAAAGGTGCTGCACAAAACACCGCCAACTCGGCCATTGACCCTATCGCTGACACTATCGAGTTTGATGACTTTGCCAAGGTCGATCTGCGCATTGCAAGAATCATTAAAGCCGAGCATGTCGAAGGTGCAGATAAGTTACTTCAACTCACCTTAGATATTGGTGATGGCACTCGAAATGTCTTCGCAGGCATTAAGTCTGCTTACCAACCTGAGGACTTGGAAGGCAAATTGACCGTGATGGTAGCTAACCTTGCAGCGCGCAAGATGCGTTTTGGCCTATCTGAAGGCATGGTCCTAGCAGCCGGACCTGGAGGTAAAGATTTATTCATTCTTAATCCAGATGATGGCGCCCAACCGGGTATGCGCGTGAAATAACTTAAGGAATTTAAATCCTAACCGTTACTGAGGCCGGAAAGCCGCGCATATCGCTCGGCTGAGTCCTAAGGTCCTGTCTCAGTATGTCTTTACGACGCACAATTCTTTTACTTTGCTGCCTACCCTCCATGGTAAATGCCTTGTCGCTTGGACAAGCTGAAGTACTGTCGCACCTCGGCCAACCTCTCCATATCTCGGTACCTCTCCGCGCCACCACCGAAGAGCTTTGGACGACAGAAGCCTCGATTGCTAGCAAAGAAGAATTTGAGCTGCTCAGTATCGACTACCAAACCCATTTCTCAGACATTCAGGTCCTAATCCATAGTTACCAAGATGCTCATCAATTGGTGATCACAAGCAAACAGGCTTTTAACAAACCTTTTATGCAGTTACCGATTGCTGTTGAATCTTCTGATGGTCGTCAAATCAAAACCTTTAGTCTGTTAATCGATCCGATCAGTTACTCAGCCCCAGCAATCAATACCGCCCCCTTGGTGCAAGGGCCTATGCCCATTGCGCCAAAAGTCGAAACAGAAACACAAAAGACGATCAGGCAACCTTTAGCTCAGCCTGAGCTTGTTCGCACATCAACACCTAAGCCATTGCATACTGCCAAGAAAACACTTTCTTCTGTCAACTTGGACAAAGGTGAGATGACTAGCCATCAAGTCGCACCGGGTGAAAGTCTATGGCGCATCGCCAGTCGCTATGTCGATTCACGTGAAGCGGTGCCATCGATGATGTCGCATATTCATCACACGAATAAAAAGGCGTTTGTTCGTGGTGACATCAACATGCTCATGGCTGGCAGCACACTGAGTTTTACGACAACTCCGAGTACAAACAAAACCGTTGAAACATCAGAACCTATCGCTACCCCAAAACCCGCTGAAGACCAAATGAGCATTCTTGCACCTCAAGTTGATGAGCTGTCTCAGTCAACGACTAACCCCGTCAATGATCTAGCGATCACTCAAGAAGAGCTTGCTAAGGCGACCATTGAGCGTGAACACCTTCAGAATGCGATCAACGATCTTCAAACCACATTGGTCAGCCTTGAATCTAAGCTAGTGAAACGTGATGAAAAGATTGCCGAGATCAATCAGTCAGTGGCAAAAATCGCGAGTGATCAAGCGTTACCTACCAAAACTAATACACGTGAACTGATTGAGGTAGCTGCACTTTCAAGCCTGGGCACCTTAGGTGTACTCGGTCTTGGCTTGTTGATACCTCGCTTAACACGCAAAAAACGCCTCGAGGAAGAAGAGATATTTCTCACCTAACCTGGTAGGTCTTTGATCAATAACAATCCACGCACAAAAAGCGGCGATTTTCTGTACTTAATATTTGCGCCAAAGAAGGGCAAAACGTAAGCTACCCCTAGGTTTTTCAAGAGATTAAACCATGTGCGGCAAATGCTGATTTGCCATCATGCTTACCTTATGTCGGAATACGCGCTCATCCTCGTCAGCACCGTTTTGGTGAACAACTTTGTGCTCGTAAAATTCTTGGGCCTCTGTCCTTTCATGGGCGTCTCGCGCAAACTTGAAACGGCTGTCGGCATGGGTCTTGCGACCACCTTCGTACTCACCCTCTCATCTGTCAGTAGTTATCTCGTTAATACGTACCTACTCGAACCGATGGGTTTAGAGTTTTTACGCACCATCGCTTTCATTTTAGTGATTGCTGTTGTGGTTCAGTTCACCGAGATGGTGATGCATAAAACCAGCCCAATGCTCTATCAGGTGTTGGGTATATTCTTACCTCTCATCACAACCAATTGCGCCGTTTTGGGTGTTGCGTTGTTAAACACACAGGAAGATCACAACCTCGTTGAGTCAGCACTTTATGGTTTTGGTGCTGCAGTGGGCTTCTCTTTAGTCTTAGTTTTATTCGCAGCGGTGCGCGAACGCGTGGCAGTCGCTGATGTTCCAAAGCCTTTCCAAGGTAACGCAATCGCCCTTATCACCGCAGGCCTTATGTCAATGGCATTCATGGGGTTTGCTGGACTGGTGACAGGCTAATGCTAAGCGGCATTCTCACGTTAACAGCACTATCGCTTATCTTTGGCCTGCTGCTCGGATATACCGCGATTCGATTTCGTGTAGAAGGCGATCCGATTGCAGATCAAATTGATGCACTGCTGCCGCAAACTCAATGTGGCCAATGTAGCTATGCTGGCTGTCGCCCATATGCTGAGGCCATTGCAAATGGCGAAGCTGAGATCAATCGTTGCCCACCCGGTGGTGAAGTCACAATGATTGCCTTGGCGGAATTACTGGGGCGTGACCCTATGCCACTTGAAGATGAGGAAGCAGCTGCGAAGCCCAAAGCGGTTGCGATCATCATCGAGAAAGACTGCATCGGTTGCACATTGTGTATTCAAGCTTGTCCGGTCGATGCGATATTAGGTGCTGCGAAACAAATGCATACCGTCATTGAAGCGGAATGCACTGGCTGTGAACTGTGTATACCACCATGCCCTGTTGAATGTATCGAGATGGTGCCAATCAAAGACACCACAGATACCTGGCGCTGGCCTTTACCAAATCAGAATTCAGCAGAGGTCAGTCATGGCTAATGTATCGATTCATGATTTCCACGGCGGCCTGATTCTTGATGATCACAAAGCGCTATCGACACAGCACCCCATAGCCCCGGTTTATTTACCAAAGACTTTGGTGGTGCCTTTACAGCAACACATCGGTCAAATCGCTGACCCTTGCGTTAAGGTGGGCGATCATGTCCTTAAGGGACAGCTGATCGCAAAAGCCAGTGAATATGTCAGTGCGAATATCCATGCACCAAGCTCAGGCACTATCACTGCGATAGATGAGCAACCGATTGCACATCCCTCAGGCTTAAATGCGCTTTGCATAAGCATTACCTGTGATGGTAACGACAAATGGACCAATCTTCCGGATTCTATCCTCGATTGGGAATCAACCGAGCCACAATTAATTCGTGATCGCTTACGTCAAAGCGGCATCGTCGGCCTTGGTGGCGCCGTATTCCCAACTGCAGTTAAAACCAATACGCAAAATAAGCCGGTTAATACACTGATTTTAAATGCCTCTGAGTGCGAGCCTTACATCACCTGCGATGACATGCTGATGCGTACCGATCCAGAAAAAATTGTAACCGGTGCAAAAATCTTGCAGCACATTGTGGGCGCCAAAAAGATCCTTATTGGTATTGAAGAAAATAAGCCGCAAGCAATTGAAGCGTTGAACCACGCAATCAACAACACAGACATTGAAATCATTGTTGTACCTAACAAATACCCGAGTGGTGGTGAAAAACAGCTAATCCACTTACTCACCGGCATTGAAGTGCCTTCGCAAGGCTTACCCCTTGATGTAGGCATCTTGTGTCAGAACGTAGGCACCTGTGTTGCCGTTGCGGAGGCTGTTCTTGAAGGCAAACCTTTTATCGATCGCATTGTCACCCTCACAGGTGATGCACTCGCCAAGCCTCAAAATGTTCGCGCGTTAATTGGCACATCCATTCATGAACTTATTGAACATCACAGTGGCTTTGCTAAAGCTTGCCAACGCACACTCATGGGTGGACCGATGATGGGCTTTAGCTTGCCGGACATCGACCGTCCGATCGCAAAAGGTAGCAACTGCGTACTGAGCTTACATGAAGTGGAGCCAACCCAGGAGCCGCAACCCTGTATTCGCTGTGGCGAATGCGTAAAAGTATGCCCTGCTCTTCTGTTACCACAACAACTGTATTGGTACGCAAAGTCACACAACTTTGATCAAGCACAAGATCATCATCTGTTTGATTGTATTGAGTGCGGCTGTTGCGCACATGTCTGTCCATCCAAGATACCGTTGGTACAGTACTACCGTTTTGCCAAGACTGAGATCTGGGCAAGCGAACGCGAGAAACAACAATCGGATCTTGCGCGTCGACGACATGAATTCAGAGACGCTCGTCTTGCGCGACTGGAAGCGGAACGCAAAGCGCGTCTTCGCAAGAAAAAAGAAGTACTCGAGAACAAACCGAAAGCCAAAGGTGATGACCCGAAGAAAGCTGCTATAGAAGCTGCCATGAAACGAGTTGCCGCAAAGAAAGCAGCGCAAGCGGCTGAGGAAAAATCATCATGAGCAGCATGATCAGCTCTCCGCACCAACATGACAGCAATTCGGTTCAGAGCATCATGGCGACTGTTTTACTTGCGCTGCTACCTGGCATTGCTGCGTTGGTATGGCTTTTAGGTAATGGTGTGCTCATTAATCTAGGCATCGCCATTGTCAGCGCGCTACTCAGCGAATGGGTTTTTCTCCGCTTTAGAGGCCGCAATCCTGTTACTGCTGTTACAGATCTCAGCGCCGTGTTAACAGCCGTATTACTTGCCTTAGCGCTGCCGCCACTCATGCCCGCATGGCAAGTTGCACTAGGAACCATCTTTGCCATTGTGGTTGGTAAACAATTATTTGGCGGCATTGGCAACAATCCATTCAACCCAGCCATGTTGGGTTACGCCCTGCTATTAATCTCTTTCCCCGCTTCAATGAGCCAATGGATTCAACCTCAGAGCGCTGCATCAAATTTGGATTTTTCTCAAGCGTGGCAACTTGCTGTTGATGGTGTGCTGCCAGCCGCTATGGCATGGGACAGCATGACAGGCGCTACGCCGTTATCAGAAGTACGCGAAGGTCTGCTTCAACACAGCATGTTGAGTGAACTCCATCCAGATGGCAGTTGGTCAAATTTGACGAGTTCAGGATGGGCATGGGTATCGTTAGCATATCTAGCCGGTGGTGCCTTCTTGATCTTGAAAGGCATCATGAGTTGGCGTATCCCTCTTAGCCTTTTAGCGAGCGTTACCATAGTTAGTGGTCTGCTTTGGTTGATTGATAGCAATCAGTTCGCAAGCCCACTATTTCACCTCTTTAGCGGTGCTGTAATGCTTGGGGCTTTCTTCATTGCAACAGACCCTGTGAGTGCCAGCACCACGCCAAAAGGCCAACTGATTTTTGGTGCTTTGATTGGCTTCTTTATCGTCATTATCCGCACCTGGGGCGGATATCCAGATGCAGTCGCTTTCTCTGTCCTGCTTCTCAATATGGCAGCACCTACAATCGACTATTACACGCAACCACGCGTCTTCGGTGGAGAGCGTTAATGCCCAAGCAAATGATCAAAAATTATGCGCCGGCATTCATCTCAGCGATCATTCTTGCGGCGTTTGCGATTTTGGGTAGTAGCTTAGTCGGTTTTAGCTACGAATCGACTCACGAACAGATACTTCAAAACCAACGCGAAACCTTACGTCGTCAAATCAACGACGTTTTCCCCGAGGCTCAACATGACAACATTGTGATTGATGATGTCGTGTCAATTAAAGACGATGAGCTCGGCGATGATGAAGTGAAGGTTTATCGCGCCACCTTAAAACAAACACCTACCGGCCTTATCTATAGCCCAGTGACTGCCGATGGCTACTCAGGTGACATCTTGCTCACGATTGCGATCAATGAGAACAACCAAGTCACCGGTGTACGCGTTCTGCAACATAAAGAGACACCAGGCCTTGGCGACAAGATCGAAACGCGTCGAAGCGACTGGATCAAAAGTTTTGATGGCACCTCTTTAACCTCACCTCGATCTGAGAAATGGGCCGTGAAACGTGATGGCGGTGACTTTGATCAATTTACCGGCGCAACCATCACCCCACGCGCAGTGGTTAAAGCGGTTAAAAACACCTTGCAGTACCACCAACTCAATAAAGAGAAACTTCACACCATGGAGCCAGACTCATGAGTGGCATCGATTACAAAGCCATCACCCTTGATGGACTCTGGCGCAACAACCAAGCCTTAGTAGCCTTACTGGGTCTATGCCCTCTATTGGCAGTCACCAATACGCTGATCAATGGCCTTGGCCTGGGAATCGCGACAACATTAGTGCTGCTGCTATCAAATGTCAGCGTATCGATTATTCGCAACTGGGTGCGCACCGAAATCCGTTTACCTGTGTTTGTTTTAATCATCGCCTCATTTGTGACCGCAGTTGAGCTCACCATGAACGCCTACTTCCATGGTCTTTACACCGTTCTTGGCATCTTCATTCCGCTAATCGTCACCAACTGCGCAATCATTGGTCGCGCAGAAGCTTTTGCTTCACGTAACCCGGTGATGGCTTCAGCAGTTGATGCTCTCGCCATGGGTATTGGCTTTACTGCGGCGCTTGTAGTGCTTGGTGCACTGCGTGAATTCATTGGTCAAGGCACCCTATTCGATGGCGCGCACCTGATGTTTGGTGAATCAGCACTCAACTGGACCATGCACTTTGGCGATAACCACGAAGGTATTTTATTGGCCATCTTGCCGCCAGGTGCGTTTTTAGGCCTTGGCTTTTTAATCGCGATTAAAAACGTCATTGATCAACGCTTGCCCAAGAAACCTGCAGTCAAAGTAACTGAAGCTCCTGCCACTGAGTCATGAACAAAGAAAAGCGCCAAGAAATCTTTGAGCGCTTGCGTGCGGATAATCCGCACCCCACTACCGAACTCAACTACAGCAATGCATTTGAATTATTGATTGCTGTCATCTTGTCAGCCCAAGCCACAGATGTTGGGGTTAACAAAGCGACAGATAAACTCTTTCCTGTTGCCAACACCCCTGAAACCATTCATGCGCTGGGCGTTGCCGGCTTAAGCAAATACATCAGAACCATTGGCCTTTATAACAGTAAAGCGAAGAACGTTATCGCAACCTGTAAGATCCTCATCGATCAGCATAACGCTGAGGTTCCCGAATCACGCGAAGCCCTCGAGGCACTACCCGGTGTTGGACGAAAAACTGCCAACGTGGTTTTAAACACGGCATTTGGTCATCCCACAATGGCGGTCGACACACACATCTTCCGGGTTTCTAATCGAACAAAAATTGCGCCAGGCAAAAACGTACTGGAAGTCGAAAAACGACTTGTCCGCCTCATCCCGAAGGAATTCCTTGTTGATGCACACCACTGGCTGATTCTATTAGGTCGATATACCTGCGTTGCTCGCAAACCCCGTTGTGGCGCCTGTCTGATTGAAGACCTATGTGAATTTAAACAAAAGACGAGCGACTAATATGTTTGGACAGAATCGTGATCAACTTCGCCGCTTTTACCTCGACTGCTGGCAGAAACAACAACAAGGTGAATTATTGGCGGGCATTGAATTGATCGTTGCCCAAGTGATTCAGCAACACCCTGAATATCACGCCATCTTAAAAGAAGATAACTTGGATAAAGATTTTCATATCGCCGATGGCGAAACCAATCCGTTTCTACACATGGGTATGCATATCACGCTAGCGGAGCAACTAGGTAGTGATCGACCAACCGGTATACGCGCACTTCATCAAAGCATCACCCAAAAAGCAGGTGATGCACATGAGGCTGAGCATCAAATGATGGAATGTTTAGGCTTGGTGTTATGGGAAGCGCAGCGCGCCAACCAAACACCAGATGAACAAGCGTATTTAGAATGCCTGCGAAAACTCGCAGGCACGCTTTAGTTACTCGCCTGAGTTACTGCGGCGTGGCTTTTTACCACCCTTAGGTTTGCCTGCTCTAGGATTAGCGCCTTTGCTTGGACCACGTCGCTTACCTGGCTTACCGCCTTTACCATCACGCTTACCGCGATGAGAGAACTCTTTACGTGGAACACCTGAAGGCGGACGAGACGAACCGCCCTGATCAACCTCAGTATCAACCAAGTTCTCATCGGTCAGTGGCGCCAACATCAATTGACGACGACATACCCAAACCTTCTGCATGTGCTTCAAGGTTTCTGTTGGCATACCTGCAGGTAGGTCAATTACCGTGAAGTTGTCAAAAATTTCAATATGACCGATGTACTTGCTTTCAACATCCGCTTCGTTAGCGATCGCACCAACGATATTCTTTGGCTTAACACCGTGGTTATAGCCCACCTCAATACGAAAACGCTCCATATCCACTTCAGGCTCGTCTTTTAAAGGCAAGGCCTCAAGCTCAACAGGTACCTTAGTACCTTCAGTTGAACGATCACGTGGTGGGCGATCATCTTTAAACTTAGATTCATTTTGCTTTGGCTGCTTATACGCTGACTCATCCAACAAAAATGGATTATCACCTTGAAGCTTTGCCGCAAGCGCTGCCGCAATTTGTAATGGGTCGAGATCATGCTCAATGCCAAGCTGACTGATCAGCTCGTAATAGAAGCCCAAATCTTCTTCGTTACCCATCAATTCAACGATGCTCTGTTTAAAACGCTCAACACGCTTTTGATTGATATCTTTTACAGACGGCAATTGCATCGGCTCAATCTGCTTATTGGTCGCACGTTCAATCGCTTGCAACATGCGCCGCTCACGAGGCGCGACAAACAAGATCGCATCACCTTCACGGCCCGCACGACCTGTACGACCGATACGGTGAACGTAAGATTCAGTATCGTGTGGAATATCGTAGTTAAACACGTGACTTACACGTGGCACGTCGAGACCACGTGCTACTACGTCAGTTGCAATCAGCAGGTCTAAGCGACCATCTTTCAAACGATCAACAACCTTCTCACGCAATGCCTGAGGCATATCACCATTCAGGGCTTCTGCTGAGAAACCACGCGCTTGCAGCTTTTCTGCCAACTCTACTGTAGCGGTTTTAGTTCGCACAAAGACAATACCCGCATCAACCGGTTCAATTTCAAGAACGCGGGTTAACGCATCGAGTTTATGCAGCCCTGACACCATCCAAAAACGCTGACGGATTGATTCCGCGGTAGTGGTTTGTGCTGCGATCTTTACGACCTTAGGATCCACTAAGTGCTTTTCCGCAACTTTACGAATCTCGTTCGGCATCGTTGCTGAGAACAAAGCAATTTGACGTTTCTCAGGCACACGTTCAAGAATCCAGTTCACGTCATCAATAAAGCCCATACGCAGCATTTCATCTGCTTCGTCGAGTACCAATGATTTCAGTTGGTCAAGCTTTAAGGTGCCGCGGTCCATGTGATCCATAACACGGCCTGGCGTACCAACAATAACCTGCACACCTTTTTTCAAAGAACGCAGCTGTAAACTATAGCTCTGGCCACCATAGATAGGTAGGACGTGAAAATCAGGGATGTGATGCGCGTACTTTTGTAACGCTTCAGATACCTGAATCGCTAGCTCCCGAGTTGGCGCCAAAACCAACAGCTGTGGCGCGCGGTTTTTCATGTCGACATTCGCCAACAATGGCAACGCAAACGCCGCTGTTTTACCGGTACCGGTTTGTGCCTGACCGATAAGGTCATGCCCGTTAAGAAGAAGAGGAATACATTGCGCCTGAATAGGAGACGGACGTTCGTAGCCCACCTCAGTAATAGCGCGAAGAATGTTTTCAGGTAAAGAAAAATCTGAAAACGTCAGTTCTTGAGAATCTGTCATAGCCCAGCCCAGTAAATGTTAAAGAATTACTGTGGCCCAATGACACTCACCAATATTGGGATCTACAGCAAGGGGCGCGATTATACGCATCAAAATAAAAATTACTTGTCTAAATTGCTGAAAATACGAAAAAAGTTTTGTCCAACCCGTAATTGGCTCAAGGCTATTTGATGACGCTCAATGTTAAGATTGCATCCATTCAACGTTTAACGAGTTTGCACTGTGCAACCTATCGCTAAAGAACTGTTTAGCTATCGTCGCTACTGGCCACATAAATTTGGCCCTGCTCCCTTTTTGCCTATGTCGCGCGAAGAGATGGATCAGCTTGGCTGGGATAGCTGCGATGTGATTCTAGTGACGGGCGATGCTTATGTTGATCACCCAAGCTTTGGCATGGCGGTAATCGGCCGCGTACTTGAGGCGCAAGGCTTCCGTGTTGGTATCATCTCTCAACCTGATTGGAACTCAGCGAGCGATTTCGCACGACTCGGTAAACCGAATCTGTATTTTGGCGTTACCGCCGGCAACATGGATTCGATGGTGAATCGTTACACCTCAGAGCGTCGTATTCGTTCTGATGATGCTTACACACCAAACAACGAGGGCGGCAAACGTCCGGATCGCGCGACCATCGTTTATTCACAACGTTGTCGTGAAGCCTTTAATGATGTGCCTATTGTTATTGGTGGTATTGAAGCCAGTCTGCGTCGTATTGCGCATTTTGATTATTGGCAAGAAAAGATCCGTCGTTCAGTGCTACTGGACTCAAAAGCTGACATGCTGCTCTTTGGTAACGCAGAGCGTGCAATTGTTGAATTAACTCATCGCATTGCGAGCGGCGAATCGATCAAAGAAATTCGCGATCTGCGCGGCAGTGCCTTTGCGATCAATCAAAGTCCTGAAGATTGGGTTGAAATTGATTCCTCTGAGATTGATCAGCCAGGTGCAATTGACCCGCCGATCAATCCTTATCAAGACACCACCAAGCCGACTGAAGGCAAAAAAAGTTGCGCTAACAAACAAGCTGATGAAGATGCAAAAGTCATTCGCTTCGAACGTCGCCCTCGTGGACTTGATCGTGACAAGACAGTGGTACGCCTCCCCTCTTACGACCAAGTTAAAGCGGACCCTGTGTTATACGCACATGCCTCACGCATTCTTCACTTAGAATCTAACCCAGGTAATGCGCGTGCATTAATACAAGAACATGCCGGGCGTGAAGTTTGGATCAACCCACCCCCAATTCCGTTGCACACACCAGAGCTCGATAAGGTCTTTGAGCTGCCTTACCAACGTGTGCCACATCCAAGTTACGGCAAAGCAAAAATTCCCGCGTATGAAATGATTCGCTTCTCGGTGAACATCATGCGTGGCTGTTTTGGCGGATGCTCTTTCTGTTCAATCACCGAGCACGAAGGTCGCATTATTCAAAATCGCTCAGAAGGCTCGATTCTTAAAGAGATCGAATCGATCCGTGATATGACACCGGGCTTTACCGGCAACATCTCTGATCTCGGCGGTCCTACAGCAAACATGTGGCGCTTGCATTGCAAGGATCCAAAAATTGAATCCAGTTGCCGTCGCTTATCCTGCGTTTACCCAGGCATCTGCTCAAACCTAAACACCAATCAAATGCCATTGGTACAGCTTTACCGTAAAGCCCGCGCGATACCAGGCGTTAAGCGCGTCTTCATTGCATCAGGCTTACGCTACGACATCGCGGTAGAAACACCTGAGTATGTAAAAGAGCTGGTTACCCATCACGTCGGCGGTTATCTAAAGATTGCACCCGAGCATACTGAGATGGGCCCGCTTTCTAAGATGATGAAACCCGGCATGGGGACTTACGATCGCTTTAAAGCCATGTTCGATAAGTACTCTAAAGAAGCCGGCAAAGAACAATATCTCATTCCTTACTTCATTGCGGCACACCCAGGTACAAGCGATGAAGATATGTTGAGCCTTGCACTATGGTTGAAGAGTAATGGCTTCCGGGCTGATCAGGTTCAAGCCTTTCTGCCATCACCTATGGCACTGGCTACAGCTATGTGGCATTCAGGTCGCAACCCACTGAAGAAAATTACCCGTGACAGTGAAGCGGTGTTTTCACCTAAAGGTCGCCGTCAACGTCGACTGCATAAAGCCTTCTTGCGTTATCACGACGCGGATAACTGGCCAATCTTGCGCGAAGCACTACAAGCCATGGGACGTGCTGACCTGATTGGTAATGGAAAGAAACACCTGGTGCCGCGCTGGCAACCTGCGGGCACTGGGGGCAAACCTGAAGGCCAACGCAAACCGGTTAAAGGTAAAAACTTCCGCACTACTCATACACGCGCGGAAAAAAATGATCGTAATGCGCGTCCGAGCAATCGACGCCCAACAAAACCTCGCTGATTACTTACCGGGTCTAAACAGGCCGCCAAGACCCATATCATCAAGCACACCTTCCATGAAGCGCTTCACTTGATCCGCCTCTTCCATACGCATCACCATATTGAGGTACTGACGCGCACGTGACTGACTGCAACTACGGATAACCCACTTCACTTTAAGCAAGCTGCCTGCACTCATACTCAACGAATCAACACCTAAGCCTACCATCAGTACCGCAGCCAATGGATTACCCGCAAGCTCACCACAAACACTGACTGGCTTACCGTAACGCTTTGCACCTTCAACGATCATTTTCAGCGCACTAATCACCGCAGGATGCAGGTCACTGTATAAATCGGCAACGCGAGGATTATTACGATCCACTGCGAGCAAGTACTGCGTTAAGTCATTCGTACCCACGGATAAGAAATCAACGCGGCGCGCTAACGCATCAATCTGATAAACCGCAGAGGGCACCTCAATCATGACGCCAATCTTTGGCATCACAACGTCAAAGCCTTCTTCGAGTAACTCATCATGCGCTTGCTGAATAAGCTGCATGAGCTCATCGACTTCAGAGGCACTGGTGATCATCGGCAACATGATCTGCAAATTACCGAAACCAATATTCGCGCGAAGCATTGCACGAATTTGCGTTAAGAAAATCTCAGGGTGCTGCAAAGAGATGCGCACACCACGCCAACCCAAGAAGGGGTTTTGTTCTTCTACCGGGAAGTAAGGGAGTGGTTTATCGCCACCCACATCCAAGGTGCGCAAAATCACTGGGCGAGGCGCCATAGACGACAACACCATCTGATAATTGTTTATCTGCGTATCTTCACCAGGGAAACGGTCGCGTACCATAAAAGGCAGCTCAGTTCGATAAAGACCAATACCTTCAGCCTCTTCTTGCTGAGCGCTATTCATCTCATTGATTAAGCCGGTATTGAGATACAAGGGCATTGCCACACCATCAATGGTTTCAGATGGCAAGCCACGCATCGCTTCGACTTCTTCACCAAGTGCACGCTCTTGATCGAGTAGACGTTGATATTCTTCACTAACCGATGGCGTGGGGTCGACATATACACGACCGCGATAACCATCCATCACAACCGCACGACCTTGCATACGACTGATCGGCATATCGGTTACACCCATAACTGCAGGCACACCCATGGCGCGCGCCATAATGGCGGCATGAGATGAGCCTGAACCAGTTGCAGCGATAACACCCGCCAAACGACCAACTGGTACATCGGCCAAATCCATAGCACTCACTTCATCACCGACCAAGATAGTGTTCTCAGGGTAATCGATCTCCACCGGCTGATCATTTTGCAGATGAGTCAGGATGCGTCGACCTAGATCACGCACGTCATAAGCACGTTCACGTAAGTACGGATCATCCATGCTTTCAAAGACTTGGGCATGCGCTTGAATAGTGTCTCGCAGTGCCGCAGCAGCCCATAAACCTTTCTCAATCCTTTCAATGGTATGCGTAACTAAGGTGTCACTTCCCAACATTAAAAGTAGCGCATCAAATAAGGCTAAATCTTCTTCAGGTAATTTATGACTGATGTTGTCTTGCAATCGTCTTAGGTCATTTTCAACATCCAAGACCGCTTTACGAAAAGTTGCACATTCTGCCGCGATGTCATCACAGTCACGATCAGGTACAGCATCCAGATCAGCCAAACGGTAGGTAACAACCGCCGTACCGATCGCAACACCCGTGTTACTCGGCTGACCTTGCAAGAAGCTACTGATCGAACTCTCACCACGGGTTAAAGCACTTAGCTCACCACTGGCTTTGGCGTGCGTGATCGCACCGGCTAACTGTGCTGCCAAGGTAAATAGGAAGGTCACTTCCTCATCTTGGAATTGACGCACCTTTTCTTGACGTACAACCAATACACCCAACACGCGTCGGTTCTGAATGATCGGCACACCCAAGAAGCCGTGATACTGCGTCTCACCGGTTTCCGAGATATGCATATAGCGCGGATGCTTCATCGCATCATCAAGGTTGATCGGTTCTGCACGCTCAGCGACCAAGCCGACCAAGCCGCGACCATAAGGCAGGCGAACTTTACCGACCTCTTCTTTTCGGAAACCATCGTTTGCCATCAGCACATT
>VMDJ01000076.1 GCA_008080925.1 Gammaproteobacteria bacterium | reverse complement strand
CTATTTTTCAGCTAGTTAGCTCTACACTGCCCTGCTCCGAGGTGAGTCGGACAATCTCATCCAAACGGACACAAATTTCCGTCCCTTTATCCAAAAAACAGAGATTCTCTGCCCCGTTTTGAATTTTTAACGACAAATTCTGAGCTCGGGTAACAGCACCATTCTTTTGTTGTATCTCAATCTCACCCCCGCGCATCAACAGCAGCTCGATTTGGTCATATAGCCCACAGGCGATCGGTTGGTAATCACTGGTCATCGCGCATTGCCTCAATCTGCCAATCGTCTAAACCAACGGTCAGTCGCATTTCGATAGGACAACAGCACACCTGGCAGTCCTCAATGTAGGACTGAGAGCCCTCAGAGCAATCCACCTGGATTTCAAGATTTTCGCCACAGTAAGGGCATTGAATGTGGGTAAATTGAAGTGCTTCGCTCATGCCTGAATAATAACGCCACTTAATAACCCAAGACGAGAACCTCATGGACCCACAACACTGGCACGATCGTTGGACAAACAATCAAATTGGCTTTCATCAAGCGTCGGTCAATGCGCACTTGTCAGAATTCTGGCCAAACGCGATGCAAGCTGGCGGCAAAGTCTTTGCTCCTTTGTGTGGCAAAAGTGTTGATCTGTTGTGGTTAAGAGATCAAGGGTATCAAGTCGTCGGTATCGAACTGAGTCCAATCGCTGTTCGCGACTTCTTTACTGAGAACCAACTCACTGCCACACAAAGTAGGCGTGATGGCTTGGAGTGTTGGTCAAGCGAGGGCATTGAAATCTATGTCGGTGATTTTTTTAATCTCACCCCAGCACATTTATCTGATGTGACGGCTGTGTTTGATCGTGCTTCTTTAATTGCTTTGCCGCTAAACATGCGAAAGGATTATGTGAAACATATTCAATCACTGTGTGTCTTTAAAGAAACATTTTTAATCACACTCGAGTACCCACAAGACGAAATGCAAGGGCCTCCCTTTTCCGTTCTACCCGATGAAGTCAAAATGCTTTACGCAGATAAATACAGGATTAATGTACTCAAGACTTTTGATGCTTTAGCGGAGAATCAAAATTTTGTTAAGCGTGGGGTAAGCCAGCTTAACGAAACGGTGTATCACTTAGTGCCAAAAAGTTAATCAGGCTCAAAGATAGCTAACAGGTCATTGAGAAAACGATGCCCTAATGCTGTTGGCTGAATAACATCATTACTATCAATAAGAAGATCTCGCGCTTTTGCTTGAATAAGTTGCGTCTCGATATCTGTGATAGACAAGCCTGTTCTCTGCTCAAAGTAGTTAGCCGGCACGCCCTGATTTAATCGACATGCATTTAACATGAACTCAATCGGCAACTCTTCACGCGCTAAAACTCGATCATTACTTAAGGTGTTATTGCTCGCTAAATAGTCTTTAGGATTACGCAAGCGCGTGATGCGATGAATCTTACCTTCAGAGCTCGTTAGCTTTGCATGTGCGCCAGCCCCCACTGCTAAGTAATCACCAAACTGCCAATAATTTACATTGTGTTTGGCTTGCTCCCCTTTTGCATAAGCCGACACTTCATATTGCACATAACCTTTATCCGACAATAACGATTGCCCGTGATCCATCATGTCTGCCAGCAAGTCGTCGGAAGGAAGCTCCGGTGGCTTTTGATAAAAAAGCGTATTTGGCTCTAGTGTTAATTGATACCAAGAGATGTGCTCTGGATCTAAGCTTATTAGTCCCTTTAAATCATCCATCGCTTCATCAAGCGTTTGATCTGGTAAGCCATGCATCATGTCGAGGTTCATATTCTCAAAGCCAGCTTTACGTGCCATTTCAATGGCAACAATTGCTTCTTTAGATGAATGAATTCTGCCTAACGCTTTAAGCTTTTTATCATCGAGGCTTTGTACGCCAATTGAGAGTCGGTTTACCCCGCTAGCTCGATAGCCTGAGAAAAACTTTGCATCGGCTGTGCCAGGATTAGCTTCTAAGGTAATTTCGATGTCGGATGAGAAGCTCACCTTCTGACTCGCTTGATCCAAAAAATAGCCAATACTTTTATCTGAGAACAAACTTGGCGTGCCGCCACCAAAAAAAATACTGGTGAGCTCCCTGCCTTGTATAAAGTTGGCTTGATCAGCCAAGTCGTTTAAAAGCTGTTGAACATACCGCTCTTCATCAAGCGTGCTTTTGGCTTGATGTGAATTGAAATCACAATAAGGACATTTTTGAACACACCATGGAATGTGGACATACAAGCTTAGCGGAATAACTGCCGCATCCATCGCTTATACCGCTGTCAGATTAGCGTAAGCCACTACGAGCCACTTGCTGCCGACGGTTTCAAAATTGACCTGAATGCGTGCACCATTGCCTTGGCCTTCAGCGTTAAGCACAACGCCTTCACCAAACTTTGGATGGGTGACACGCTGACCAAGCGTAAAACCCGTGATTTCTTCTGCCATATTTAAGCTGCCCGCCGCTGAGCTATACGGCCGAGAAACTTGTGCTCTTGCACGCACCTCCTGGATAACCTCCGGAGGGATCTCTCTAAGGAAACGAGAAGGCAGCGGATAGGTATCAGACCCATGTAAACGACGCGACTCAGCATGCGATAAAGTCAGCTGCTGCATCGCTCGAGTCATACCCACATAACAAAGACGACGTTCTTCTTCTAAGCGCTCGGGATCATCCGCTGACATTGAATGTGGGAATAAGCCCTCTTCAACACCACCGATAAAAACAATGGGAAACTCTAAACCTTTCGCTGAGTGCATCGTCATCAGCTGGACAGAGTCTTCATAGGCTTCAGCTTGATTGTCACCCGCCTCCAGTGCAGCATGAGCAAGAAATGCATCAAGCCCAGTCAGTTGCTCTTCATCGGGTGGCACTTCAAACTGACGCGTTGCATTAACAAGTTCTTCTAGGTTCTCAATGCGGTCTTGGCCTTTGCCATCACGCGATTTCTCGAAGTGTTCGCGTAACTTCGCGCGATTCAACACCTCTTCGAGTTTTTCAGGCAGCTCGGATTCTTTTGTCTCAAATGCAGTTTCTTCAATAAGATTAACAAAGCCTTGTAACGCACCAGATGCCCGTGGTGTCATACGACCACCCTTTAGCAAGTCTTGCGATGCTGACCAAAGCGAACAAGAAAAGTCACGCGCATGTGCACGTATTGCCTCGATAGTTTTACTGCCAATCCCACGTGGCGGCTGATTTACTGCTCGCTCGAACGACGGATCATCATGGCGGTTCGCTACTAAACGTAGATAAGCTAAGGCATCTTTAATTTCTGCGCGCTCGAAGAACTTCAAACCGCCATAAACACGATAGGGAATGCCTTGTTGAATCAGCGCTTCTTCAAAGAGACGTGATTGCGCTGACGTACGATACAGAATAGCAATATCCTGTCTCGCGCTGCCCTGTTCTATCGATTCCCTTAGGTTATCGATTACAAAGCGCGCTTCATCGACCTCATTAAAAGCACCATAAACACGAATCTGTTCACCATCGGCATCTTCGGTCCACAGCTCTTTACCCAATCGGGTTGGATTATTTGAGATAACCGCGTTAGCCGCTTTTAAGATGTTGCCGGTCGATCGATAGTTCTGCTCCAACCGCACCACTTTTGTTTCGGGGTAATGCGATTGAAACTCTTGGATGTTCTCAACTCTCGCGCCGCGCCAACCATAGATGGATTGATCATCGTCGCCCACGACAAATAACTTGTGTTGCTCGCCTGACAACATACGCAGCCAAGCATATTGAATCGAGTTGGTATCCTGAAACTCGTCGACTAAAACCGCACTGAATCGCTC
This sequence comes from Gammaproteobacteria bacterium, assembly GCA_008080925.1. Classification (GTDB taxonomy): domain Bacteria; phylum Pseudomonadota; class Gammaproteobacteria; order Chromatiales; family Chromatiaceae; genus VMDJ01. The sequence goes on along the minus strand of VMDJ01000076.1, from coordinate 27,473 downwards.
GCGGTAATGTTGCAATACATAAGGGCGATCCCGCCATAATTCATGCGCGCGGAGAAGAAGCTCCGCAAAGTCGACAACACCTGCGCGCTGACAAGCCTGTTCATATTCACGATACAACGCAATCATCTGTCTCTGATACGGATCTCCTGCCGCATCAAGATGGTCTGCACGGCGGCCTTCATCTTTGTTGTTGTTGATAAACCACTGAACCTGTCGTGGAGGCCACTTACTGTCATCAAGGTTAAGTTCACGCACGATACGTTTGATCATGCGGAATTGATCATCGCTATCGAGTATCTGAAAACCTTGCGGCAAGTTAGCCTCTTGCCAATGAGCTCGCAGTAAACGATGCGCTAGGCCATGAAAGGTACCAACCCACATGCCCCCCATTGGCATGCCCAACAGTGTTTCGATGCGGTGACGCATCTCACGTGCCGCTTTATTGGTAAAGGTCACCGCCAGAATTGACCATGGCGATAACTGCTCCACCTGTAGCAGCCAAGCGATACGATGAACGAGTACGCGGGTCTTGCCAGAACCTGCGCCAGCAAGCACCAAGGCGCTACCCAGAGGTGCGGTAACCGCATCGCGTTGGGCATCATTTAAGCCATCTAAAATATGAGATACATCCATCTGGCTAGTTTAACGAAACCTAGCTTCAAGGGCTGCGAGATTGTCTGATTAAAGGGTGATATCAACCCGTGGTTTTGCCGCCTCTGCGTCATCTCGATAAGGTGGGCAGGGAATGACTTGATCGCTTGGGAGACGCTCAGCTAAGAGAAGTTTTTTCACTGCGTCAGCTCGTGCCTCGCCCAACTTTTTAAATGCCTCATCCGGCTTAGCTTTATCGACTGGCGTTACTACCCCGCATAACCTCACTTGCAGGTTTGGCGTTTTACTCAGCTTTTTCGCCAGCTCTCGCATATTCTCTGCCTGACCTTTTGATAAGACTGCCGTACCAGCTTGAAAGAAAGCCGGCTCAAAGCTGACTTTCAACAACGTTTTATCAAGCAAGTCTTTAACCAGTAATACGGTGCCTAATGGCTGAATATTGGATGCTGCTGCTAAGGTCACCGCCTTGGTAATCACCGGCGTTAGCGCCTTAGCGATCTTAAACTCCGGGTTATCCAGATCACCCTCGATAGGAACCGAGATGCGTAAAATGCCATCTTTGTCTTGAAGTAACTTGACCGCCAAGCCAAGAGGAGGTCCTTGCTTCCCTTCGATCGCAATCGCTTTAAGGTCGCGCACTTCAAGCTGATTGCTCATTGTCATTTGCTTATCTTTTATCGCTAGCGTGAAAGTATCGCTTAGTTGGCCTCGCTCAAAGTTGTGACCCAAGTCATTCGAGATATAACCATCAATATGGTTAAGCACTAGCCCTTTCACCTCACCCTTTGCTTTCATAGCGAGCGAGCCTGCTTGATGGCTAAATTCCGTCTCTAACTGAATAGGTGTGTACTTTCCCAGCGTTGCTGACAGGCGGGCTTTAGTATCAACTATCTCGCCACCCACATTTTCTGCCATGAGCTTTTCAATCAAAAGCTCATCATTGAAGGCTGGCGTAACTGCACCATCTTCAATGGTTACTTCAGATTCTTCTAAAACTATCTGAGAGATAGCCCAAGCAAACGCTTTCTTACCTGACGAGCCGCTGCTCACAGGTAAGCCATACCATTGGCGACTTTGATCTCTCGTAAGATTGATGTTTGCCTTTGATACGTCGAGGCCTTGAATACGAATACTTGAAGCATCTCCCTTAATGTTAGATAGCGAAGCAGTGTTTACTGCTGCTCCAAGAATGTCTGTCCGTAAATCTTTCGCTTCCATCACTTTTACTGAATATCCAATCTCAGTAGGTTCCGAAAGATTTTTGAGCTCAGCATCATTTAATGCCAAGGAGGGCAAAGTAATTTTGACCGGCGCATCGATAGCCGCCTCTTTAACTTTGATGCTATCTATCGATAGTGCATCTTGGCCGTAGCGAATTTGAGTGCCTATTAGCTCGCTTATCTTGATGCTCTGCTGCTTATAGCCGACGGCATTGAGTCTTTCGACTATCAATTCATTATTGGTGTTTAGTTTTACATGCGCTGCCGAAATTTGTTTTATCGATAGATCTTCTGTCAATCCATGCGTTTTTAGCTGGTCAATTTCGATTGCTTTAGCCTTATATTGCCCATCGAGGATCTGCTGAATTTCTGTTTCAATCGCGAGCTTCTTTACGACGATACGCAGATCTGAAGGTGCTCTCACCCACACATCGTTAAATGACAGCTGCTTATCTTGGTAGGTAATTGCTTGCACACTGATGTGCGCAACACCTTTTAAGAAATGATTGGCAACAGCGTTAACCAATGGCACCCAAAAACTTAGCACTATAATGAGTAGCGCGAAGCTTAGACCAGTGACTGATATTACCCAGCGAATAAACTTTTCGTTTTTGATGGTGAGCGCTTTCATTTCAACCTAAATCTCAACCACAGCAAGTAACTGGTGGGTGAGAAGTCGCTTATTCGACAGTGACTGACTTCGCCAAGTTTCTCGGCTGGTCAACATCGGTTCCTTTCTCTAACGCCACAAAGTACGACAACAGTTGCAGTGGAATACTGTAAACAATGGGTGCGGTTGACGGACAAATATCGTCTAACTTGAGGTCTTGATATTTATCGAGTGGGATTTTCACCTTCTTGTCACTAAACAAGAACAGCTCGCCTCCGCGTGCCCTCACCTCTTGAAGATTCGAAAGCACTTTTTCAAGCAAAGGATCATCAGGTAGTGCGCAAACAACAGGCATGATTTCATCTACCAGTGCCAATGGGCCGTGCTTTAACTCACCTGCGGCATAGGCCTCAGCATGAATATAAGAAATCTCTTTTAACTTCAGTGCGCCTTCCATCGCTATTGGATAGAAAGTGCCGCGTCCTAAGAACAACGCATTTTGTTTATCGGCAAAGGATGCAGCCATCGCTTTGATTTCATCAGCAAGCTCTAGCACCACCTCAACCTGACGAGGTAAGGCGTGAAGTTCTTCAACCAAGGCTTTCTCTTGATCTTGGTTCATACCCTGTCGTCGAGCTAGCGCGATAGTTATAAGGCGCAAGGCAACAAGCTGTGTCGTAAATGCTTTAGTTGATGCAACGCCAATCTCTTTACCCGCGCGTGTCATCACTGCCACATCCGATTCACGCACCAATGAGCTCTCGGGCACGTTACACACCGTCAAGCACCCTAAGTATTTGGCGCCTTTGCCGGCGCGAAGGGCTGCGAGCGTATCTGCGGTTTCCCCTGATTGAGACACTGAGATAAATAAAGTGCCTTCGGGCACAACAACTTGACGGTAACGGTACTCACTGGCGACTTCAACGTGGCACGGGATACCAATTTCTTCTAACCAGTACTTAGCCACCAAGCCTGCGTGATAACTCGTACCACACGCAATAATGTGAATGTTTTTCGTTTTGTCGAAAAGCTCAGTTGCGGTATGGCCAAAGCTTTCCTCTAATAATCGGCCTTTATAGATTCGGCCTTCTAATGTCTCTGCGATGACGGCTGGCTGCTCATAGATCTCTTTGAGCATGTAATGTTCATAGTGTCCCTTCTCTGTATTCTCAGCACTTACCTCTGAAAATTTCTCATCGCGCACAACAGCATTGTTCTCGCTATCGAAAATCGCAATGGTTTTTCGACTTAATACCGCTACATCACCCTCTTCTAAAAAGATAAACCGCTGAGTAATCGGTAATAACGCAAAGACATCTGATGCGATGAGATGCTCATCATCAGCGATGCCAATGACCAAAGGGCTGCCTGCGCGAGCCACTACCATGACATCTGGTTCATGTGGGCTGATCGCCGCCATGCCATAAGCACCAACCAACTCTTCACGTGCCGCCTTAACCGATGCTTCAAGCGATAGACCACTTTTAAGGTGGCGAGCTAATAGGTGTGCAATAACTTCGGTATCTGTTTCGGATTGAAACGTATAACCATCAGCTTTCAATGAGTCGCGAAGTTCAGCATGATTTTCGATAATACCGTTATGCACCACAACCACATCTTCGCCACTGCGGTGTGGATGTGCATTACGTTCTGCTGGCACGCCATGGGTTGCCCATCGGGTATGCGCGACACCGGTGGTTCCAGTTAATGGCTGCTCTTTAATGAGATCAGCAAGCTTTGCGACCTTGCCTACTGCGCGGCGGTTTTGAATATTGCCATCATTGAGAATAGCGACGCCGGCTGAATCATAGCCGCGGTATTCCAGTCGACGTAATCCTTCAACAAGATCTGCTACAACATCGCGATGTGAAACCGCGCCAACAATGCCACACATAGTCTTTCGCTTACTTAGGTTGTTTCTTTGGTCGTTCCCAATTCTCTATGGTGACCTGCTTGCCACCTGACAAGGTTAGCTTGTCATCCGGCGTGTCTTTTCTAATCACTGAGCCTGCACCAATGGTTGCGCCCTTACCTATCGTAACAGGTGCCACTAATGCGGAGTTTGAGCCAATGAACGCATTGTCACCAATCACCGTGGTGTGTTTATTCGCACCATCGTAGTTACAGGTGATTGTTCCAGCGCCAATGTTCACCCCGGCTCCAATTTGGCTGTCGCCAATATAGGTGAGGTGATTAACCTTAGAGCCCAGTCCAACCACGGACTTTTTGATCTCAACAAAGTTACCAATGTGCGCGCCACCGATTAGGTCTGCGCCTGGTCGCAATCGGGAGAACGGGCCAATCGTACAATCCGCACCGACCGTCGCGTTATCAAAAATACAGTTCTCAACTACAACGGTGTTATCGCCAATACTGACATTCCGCAGCACCACATTTGCACCGATCTTGACGTTATTACCCAAGGTCACGTTACCTTCAATGATTACATTGATATCGATCTCGCAGTCCGTGCCATGCGTTAAGCTACCACGCAAATCAAATCGATTCGGGTCACGAAGTAAGACGCCATCTGTCATTAAACGATCAGCTTGAAGTCGCTGGTAAGCGCGCTCTAGCTCTGCCAACTGAAGCTTATTATTCACGCCATCCGCTTCGAATTGATGCTCTGGCTGAGTGACTGCAATTGAAACACCATCGCTCACCGCCATCGCAAGTAAGTCGGTTAGATAGTACTCACCCTGCGCATTGTTATTCGATAGGCCATTGAGCCAGCCCGATAGCTTCTCACCTGGGAAGACCATAATGCCGGTGTTCACTTCTTGGATAGCGAGCTCATCAGCATTGGCATCTTTTTGTTCAACAATACGTTCAACAGCACCTTTGTCATCACGAACGATGCGGCCATATCCGCTAGGGTCATCTAAATTAATGGTGAGTAAACCCATGCCCTTACCGGCTTGATCGAGTAATTCGCGCAAGGTCTCGGCACTTGTCAGTGGCACATCACCATAGAGCACCAGTACACGATCCGCTTCTTTGATGTGTGGCATCGCTTGTTGCACCGCATGACCAGTACCTAATTGTTCTGCTTGTTCTGCCCAAGAAAGATCAGCGTCTATCACCACTTCGCGTACCTGATCACCACCGTGACCATAGACCACCACGATTTGGCTCGGATCTAATGAGCGCGCGGTATCGATAACATGTTGAACAAGGGGTTTGTGCGCCAGAGGATGAAGCACTTTCGGCATTGAAGATTTCATCCGTGTGCCTTTGCCGGCGGCCAAGATAACGACTGCAAGGGTCATTCGTTTTCTCCCTAAAACGTTGATAACAAAAAAGGCCCTAAGTTTGCACTTAGAGCCTTTGATTCTAGCAAGAGCTGACGCGCTTTACTTTGTCTTTCTGAGACGATCAATAGCGCGTAGCTGTGCAACGGCTTCAGCCAATTCAACCTGTGCTTTCGCCAGATCCATATCGGCTGATTGATTAGCCATGGCATCTTCGGCGCGACGCTTCGCTTCTTGAGCGGCTGCCTCGTCCAAATCTGCTGCACGGATACCCGTATCTGCAAGGATGGTGACCTTAAAAGGCTGAACTTCGATCATGCCGCCAGACACATAAAAATGCTCTTGCGGCTTACCGTTGCCCACATCAACGCGAACTTCACCCGCTTTTAGAGGTGAAATTAACGGTGTATGGCGAGGTGCCACACCAATTTCACCCATCGCAGCAGGCGCATAAACCATCTCACCCTGACCAGAGTAGAGATTGCCTTCAGCACTTACGATGTCAACATGAATGGTCATTGCCATTTGTCTTCTCCAGATTCCGTTTTCACAGAACCTTGCTGTTATGCATTACTTCTTCTTGTTTGCGTTTTCGACAGCTTCTTCGATGTCGCCACACATGTAGAACGCTTGCTCTGGCAAGTGGTCGTACTCACCATTCAAGATGCCTTTGAAGCTTGCAATGGTTTGCGCCAAGGTAACGTACTTACCAGGTGCACCAGTGAAGACTTCTGCAACGAAGAATGGTTGTGACAAGAAACGCTGAATCTTACGAGCACGTTGTACAACGGTCTTATCTTCTTCAGACAATTCGTCCATACCCAAGATCGCGATGATGTCTTTCAGCTCTTTGTAGCGCTGCAATACACCTTGAACGCCACGAGCTGTGTCGTAGTGCTCGTTGCCCACAACGTGTGGGTCAAGAATACGTGAAGTTGAGTCGAGTGGATCTACCGCTGGGTAAATACCAAGCTCAGCTACTTGACGAGACAATACCAAGGTCGCATCCAAGTGCGCGAAGGTGGTCGCTGGTGAAGGGTCAGTCAAGTCGTCCGCAGGTACGTATACCGCTTGGAACGAAGTGATCGAACCTGTCTTAGTAGAGGTAATACGCTCTTGGAGTACACCCATCTCTTCTGCCAGTGTTGGCTGATAACCTACCGCAGAAGGCATACGACCTAGCAGTGCTGATACCTCGGTTCCCGCCAAGGTGTAACGGTAGATGTTGTCTACGAACATCAATACGTCACGGCCTTCGTCACGGAAGTATTCCGCCATGGTCAAACCCGTCAATGCAACACGCAAGCGGTTACCTGGTGGCTCGTTCATCTGACCGTATACCAGTGATACTTTGTCGAGTACGCCACCTTCTGACATCTCGTGGTAGAAGTCGTTACCCTCACGAGTACGCTCACCTACACCTGCAAATACTGAGAAGCCTGAGTGCTCTACCGCAATGTTACGAATCAGTTCCATCAGTGTTACGGTTTTACCTACACCCGCACCACCGAACAGACCAACTTTACCGCCCTTCTGGATCGGCATGATCAAGTCGATAACTTTGATACCCGTCTCAAGAACTTCTGTTGCTGATGATTGATCTTCTAGCTTTGGCGCTTCACGGTGGATCGGCATACGCGTCTCTTCACCGATAGGACCTGCTTCGTCAACCGGCTCGCCCAAAACGTCCATGATGCGGCCTAGGGTTGCTTGACCCACTGGCACCTGGATTGGCGCGCCTGTGTTGCTCGCTTCAGCACCACGCTTCAAACCGTTAGTTGAGCCCATTGCGATAGCACGTACAACACCGTCGCCCAGCTGCTGTTGAACCTCAAGGGTCAAACCTGCTGACTCGATCTTTAACGCGTCATATACCTTTGGCATAGCACCGCGATCAAATTGAACGTCGACCACCGCGCCGATAATTTCGACGACCTTACCCGTGCTCATTGGCGTTTCCTCTCAATCAATACATTCGCAACCGAAGCTGCGGTTAAATTTAAAATTCGTTTTAGCCTGATACCGCTGCTGCGCCACCCACGATCTCAGAGATCTCTTGGGTAATCGCTGCCTGACGTGCTTTGTTGTAAATCAACTGCAGCTCATCAATCATGTTTCCGGCGTTATCTGTTGCAGCCTTCATCGCAACCATACGTGCTGATTGCTCACATGCTGCGTTCTCTACCACCGCTTGATACGCGATTGATTCGATATAACGAACCAACAGTGCATCCAATACTTCACGAGAACCAGGCTCGTAAATGTAATCCCAGTGGTGCTTCAGCTCATCTTCATCTTCACCTGCAGCCAAAGGGACCAACTTAGAAATTGTTGGCTCCTGCGTCATAGTGTTAACGAAGGTGTTGTACGCCAAGCGGATCTCATCCACTTCGCCATTGCTGAACGCATCCAGCATTACTTTGATGGTGCCCACAAGATCTTCAACGTGTGGCTGGTCGCCTAAATGCGTTACCTGTGCCAACACTTCACCACCTACACGGCGGAAGAAGCCCAGTGCCTTATTGCCCACTAAGCAATACTTAATTTCATTGCCCGATTCACGCAGTGCTTTGATATCGCGTACCAAGCGGCGGAACAGGTTGGTGTTCAAACCACCACACAAGCCACGGTCAGACGACACAATGATGTAGCCGATCTTTTTAACTTCACGTGTTTTCATGAAGTCATGCGTGTACTCAGGGTTAGCTGAAGCGACGTGACCTACGATTTGTCGCATCTTGTCCGCGTACGGACGAGACTGACCCATGCGGTCTTGTGCTTTACGCATTTTCGCAGCAGCAACCATTTCCATTGCACGCGTGATCTTCTGCGTACTTTTTACGGAAGCGATCTTAGTGCGAATTTCTTTTGCGCCTGCCATGTGTCTCTCGCTTTAAATCGAAAAACCTAGCGACTCGTTGGAGTCGCTAGATTAAGTGCTTACCAAGTGTTGTTTGCCTTGAAGTCCTTCATGGCGTCGTGGAACTTAGCCTCAACGTCATCATTCCAGTCAGCCTTAGCATTAACATCTGCAACCAATGCTGATTGGTTAGCTGCTAGGTACTGGTGAAGAGCTGCTTCGAATGCAACAACCTTAGAGGTTTCAACATCGTCTAAGTAACCTTCGTTAGCTGCGAACAACGAGAACGCCATTTCAGCTGTATTCAAAGGACTGTACTGCGCCTGCTTCATCAATTCAGTTACGCGCTTACCACGCTCCAACTGTGCACGAGTTGCCTCGTCCAAATCTGATGCGAACTGCGAGAACGCTGCCAATTCACGATATTGAGCCAATGCCAGACGAACGCCGCCGCCGAGCTTCTTGATGATCTTAGTCTGTGCCGAACCACCTACACGAGATACCGACAGACCCGCGTTAATCGCAGGACGCATACCTGCTGCGAATAAATCAGACTCCAAGAAGATCTGACCGTCAGTAATCGAAATTACGTTGGTTGGTACGAACGCTGATACGTCACCTGCTTGAGTTTCAATAATAGGGAACGCGGTCAATGAACCGGTTTGACCTTTCACTTCACCGTTGGTGAACTTTTCAACGTAGTCAGCATTTACACGAGCTGCGCGCTCAAGCAAACGTGAGTGCAAGTAGAAAACGTCACCTGGGTACGCTTCACGACCTGGTGGACGACGTAGCAACAATGAAACCTGACGATAAGCCCATGCTTGCTTAGTCAAGTCATCATAAATAATCATCGCGTCTTGTCCGCGGTCGCGGAAGTACTCACCCATGGTACAACCAGAGTAAGGAGCGATGAATTGCATTGCTGCTGAGTCAGCTGCAGGAGCAGAAACCACAATGGTGTGTTCCATTGCGCCGTGCTCTTCAAGCTTACGAACCAGACCTGCAACAGTTGAGTTCTTCTGACCCACTGCTACGTAGATACACTTAATGCCAGTGCCTTTCTGGTTGATGATCGCATCGATTGCAATCGCAGATTTGCCGACCTGACGGTCACCGATGATCAACTCACGCTGACCGCGGCCTACTGGAACCATTGCATCGATCGCTTTGATACCGGTTTGGACAGGTTGGTCTACCGACTTACGCTCGATAACGCCTGGTGCAACTTGTTCAATTGGTGCTGAAGTTGAAGCATTGATTGGACCTTTACCGTCCATTGGGTTACCTAGCGCGTCAACAACGCGGCCAAGTAGCTCAGGGCCAGTTGGAACTTCCAATACGCGACCGGTACATTTAACCCAGTCACCTTCAGTGATGTTTTTGTAGTCACCCAGGATAACCGCACCAACTGAATCACGCTCTAAGTTAAGCGCCAAGCCGAATACGTTGCCTGGGAATTCCAGCATTTCGTAAGACATTACGTCTGCTAGACCGTGGATACGAACAATACCGTCAGTTACAGAAACTACGGTGCCTTCGTTGTGAGCTTCAGTTGAAGCATCGAAGTTTTCGATCTTCTTCTTAATCAGCTCGCTGATTTCAGAGGGATTCAGTTGCATGGTTGCTTACCCTGTTAAATTCCTAATTGGTTTGCCAATTGGCTGATTTGGCTTGATACAGAACCGTCGATAACCATATCGCCAGCACGGAGACGGAAGCCACCGATTAAGCTGTTATCTTCAGTGCTCGTAATGCGAACATCACGACCAAGCTTTTTCTTTAGTGCACTTGCTAGTGTTTGCTCTTGCTCAGCTGAAAGCGGGAAAGCGGTCGCGACTTCTACGTCGATCGTGCCTTCATGGCCAGCTTTAAGTTGGGCAAACGCTGCAGCGATCTCTGGCAATACTGCCAAGCGACCATTGTCAGCCAGCAACTTGATCAAATTATTGCCTTCTGCGCTCATGCTAGAGCCACCGATATCCATCAGTAGATCAGCTTTTTGTGCAGCGGTTTTCTTTGGGTTGTTGATCACAGCCTGCATTGCAGCGTCTTGAGCAACCGCACCTAAAAGGCTAAACATGTCAGCCCATTGACCAAGTGCATTAGTTTCAACCGCACGCTGAAAAGCTGCTTCAGCGTAAGGTCGAGCGATAGTTGTAGCGTCTCCAGCCATAGGGCCTGCCTCAGATCTGTTGCGCGACAGCGTCTACGATGTCTTTGTGCGCATTAGCATCGATCTCTTTACGCAAGATTTTTTCTGCACCGGCCACTGCCAGTTCAGCCACTTTGCTACGCAACTGCTCACGCGCTTTGTTGGTTTCTTGCTCGATCTCTGCTTGTGCCGCAGCCAATTGACGAGAACCCTCTTCTTGGGCCTTGTTCTTGGCTTCTTCAACAATCATTGACGCCTGCTTTTCAGCATTCGCTTTGATCTCAGCTGCTTGTTGCTTAGCTTGAACGATGGTTTCAGCAGCACGTTTCTCTGCTAATTCCTGCTCATGAGCACCGCGCTCTGCAGCTGCCAGACCATCAGCGATCTTGGCTTTACGCTCATCCATCGCTTGAACCAGCGGTGGCCATACGAAACGCATGGTGAACCATACGAATACAGCAAAGGACACGAGCTGTGCGATAAGTGTCAGGTTGATATTCATCCCGATACCTCGAGTGGACGAGTGAGTTTAAATATGTTCGTTAATGTTTCGCTTACAGCGCAAACATTACGTACATGCCCAGACCTACAGCGATCATAGGTACCGCGTCGGTCAAGCCCATGACGATGAAGAACTGAGTACGCAGCATTGGGATCAACTCAGGTTGACGCGCAGCGCCTTCCAAGAAGCGACCACCGAGAACACCGATACCTACAGCAGCGCCTACAGCGCCAAGGCCCAGCATGATTGCAGCTGCGATGATAAGCAGAGCTTGTGCCATTTCCATGATTTTCCCCTTAGTTCAGGTAGAAGTTAAAAGTTAAGTTTTAAATTAGTGATGATCAGCGTGTGCCATATCTAGGTAAACGATGGTCAACGTCATAAATATGAACGCTTGCAGCGTGATAACCAAGATGTGGAATACAGCCCAAACGAACTGCAAGGTGCCACCGAAGATACCCATTACCCAGCCCGCGCTGTACATCAACGCGATCAAGATGAAGATCATTTCACCCGCGTACATGTTGCCGAACAAACGCAGTGACAATGAAATTGGCTTAGCAATCAGGTTGACGCCTTCAAGCACCAAGTTGATCACAGTCGTAAATGGTTTCAACAACATATTATTAGTTTGGAAAGGCATTCCGGTTAATTCGCCAACAAAGCCGCCAACACCTTTTATCTTGATGCTGTAGAAAAGAATTAAGAAGAACACACCAATCGCCATCGCGAAGGTCACGTTAGGGTCGGTGCTTGGAACAATCTTCATATATACATGATGCGGATCAACGCCAAATACGTAGTAACCGATCTGACCTGCAATCCAAGGAACCAAGTCCACTGGGATCAAGTCCATCAAGTTCATCAGGAAGACCCAGACGAAAATGGTTAACGCCAATGGCGCAACCATGTTGTTCTTAGAGGTGAACGAACCACGCACAGCGTCGTCAACGAAGTCAACGATCATCTCAACGAAGTTTTGGAAACCGGTAGGTGTTTCAGCCGATGCTTTTTTAGCAGCGCCGCGGAAGAAAATCATGGCGATAACGATCAGACCAATCGACCACATCATTGAATCAACATGGATTGCATTGAAGCCCATTGCTGCAGCTTCCTGCGCACTGTGCGCAAAGCCCCACTCGCCAGTCTCAGGATTTAACCCATAAGTCCAGTTGGTCAAATGGTGTTGGATATATTGTGACGATGTAACTTCTGAACCAGCCATTTCTCTTTATTACTCTCAACGGGCGATGCGATTCGCCAGTAGCGGGGGTAATACCTGAACGATTAAGAACGCAGTAAATAATGCCACTGGCTCTAAATCATCGATTTTTTTCATCGCGATAGCGAAAACAATAACGATTGAAACAATCTTTAAAATTTCACCACCATAGAACCTTGCCACCAACTGACCGGGTTCCTTAGCGCTGTAGGGACCAAAGATCCAAAACGCAAAAACAGCGGTTCCTATAATTGTTGCAAGACCGCCAATAAAGGCATCTCTCGCATAACGAATATCGAAAACTGCTGCGACCAGCGCAACAATAACAGCAACTGAAATTTGCGCTAATAAGATGTTTTTAGCTCGACGTTCATCGAGGTTATGCATAACGTTCAACTACGGTCTTGGCCAAAAAGCGGGGGCAGTATAGGGAGATGCCTGACAAAGGTCAAACTATTGCCTTATAGAAAATTCAATATATGGGCGCTTTATCATTGTGGAATCTTCAGGCCATTTTTTGATGTCAAAAATTTAGGCCCGCCAAAGCGACTATTTGATGTGTTCTAGGATCCCTTCGAGCTCATCCAAGCTATTGAAACTAATCTGTAAAGTACCCTTTCCCTTACCCGTCTGTTTCAAGTCCACCTTCGCACCTAAGCGATCGGTTAAATCATCTAACAAACGACGGGTATCATTGTCGTAACTAGACCCTGTTTTTTTGCTTGCTGCCGGTTTAGGGTTCAACAATGCTTTAACCAAGGCCTCGGTTGCACGAACTGATAAACCTTTTTTCACCACCTCGTTAGCGGCTTTACGCTGATCGCCCGCTTTCAGCGCCAACAAGGCACGTGCATGACCCATGTCCAGCTTGCGTTCATCAACCAATGCTTTCACTTCTGGCGCCAATTCGAGCAAGCGCATTAAATTGGTGACGGTGGTACGAGATTTACCCACCGCATTGGCAATTTCTTGGTGGGTTAGGCCAAATTCATCGAGTAAACGATGCAATGCGACCGCTTCTTCTAAAGGATTGAGGTCGTCACGCTGGATATTCTCGATCAAGGCCATTGCCATGGCGGTTTGATCGTCAACTTCTCTAATAAAAACAGGGACTTCGGCCAGGCCAGCAAGCTGTGCTGCACGCCAACGACGCTCACCAGCGATAATCTCGTAGTTATTGTCGCCAACCGAGCGCACAACGATGGGTTGAACCATACCTTGTGCTTTAATCGAATCGGCTAATTCTTGCAGCTTGTTTTCATCGAAATGACGGCGTGGCTGATAACGACCACGCTGGAGAAACTCGACAGGCAGCACGCTTTGCCCTTCAGCGACTTTAGCTGAGCTGGGCGCATCAGATGTTTCAACCACTGATGTCGTTTCAGCTGGCTCCGTTTTACTTGGTCTGCCGCCACCTAAAAGCGCGTCTAATCCGCGCGCCAATCCACGTTTCTTTACCATGTGTTTTTGCTTTGAACCTTAATGAAGGCGAGATAACTCGCTCGCTAGCGCCATATAGCTGATCGCGCCACGTGATGATTTATCATACAACATCACCGGTAAACCATGACTTGGCGATTCAGCAACACGCACATTGCGTGGGATGATAGTACGGAACACACGATCACCAAAATGCTCGATCAGCTGCGCTGAAACATCCGTCGCCAGGTTGTTTCGGGGGTCGTGCATGGTTCTCACAATGCCATCAATCGAAAGACCTGGATTAGCATGTGCCTTGATTTGCTCAATAGTGACAAGCAATGAAGACAAACCCTCAAGTGCGTAGTACTCGGTTTGAATCGGAATCAACACGCCATCGGCAGCCACTAGCGCATTCAAGGTGAGCATGTTTAAAGATGGCGGACAATCAATAAAGATGTAGTCATAGTCATTCGCCACAGCCGCAAGTGCCTTCTTTAGCTGTTGCTCGCGGTTATCCATGTCGATTAGCTCAACCTCTGCGACGGTGAGATCGCCATTCGCCGGTAGCACATCAAACAAATTTTCTACCGCGGGCTTTTTCACCTCAGCAACACTGGCTTCACCGAGCAAAACCTCAAGTGATGACAGCTCGATATCGTGTTTATCGACACCGCAGCCCATGGTCGCATTGCCTTGAGGGTCAAGATCAACCAACAACACACGCTTTTTCATCAGCGCTAGCGCTGCCACGGTATTGACCGTCGTTGTGGTTTTACCCACACCGCCTTTTTGGTTAGCAACGCAAATAACTCGGGCCATTGGTGTCTCTAGTGGTGTGCTGAAGTCAGCAAATCAATTTGGCTGCACATAATAGCGGCGCGCACTCGCTCAGGACAACGACTACGTAATCACCAACAAACGACGAGCAGCATTTTCGCCCGGCACGTGCAGCTCATGTATCGCAACTTGCTTGCCTTCTGGCAACTGAGTTTCATCCAACTCCTCAATACCGGACTTCATCGCTGCCCACTGACCATTCGGTTTGAGCAAGTGCTTGGTAAGGCGGATCATCAAATGCAGGTCAGCAAAAGCGCGCGAGGTAATCGTGCCAAAGTGTTCATCTTGGGTCAGATCTTCTACGCGACCCTGAATAACGTTGGCGTTAGTCAGCTTTAACTCTGCGATCGCTTGTTGCACAAAGCGTGTCTTTTTACCGTTTGAATCGATCAGTGTAACGCGCAGTTCAGGATGCACAATCGCTAGCGGAATACCTGGCAGACCTGCGCCACATCCAACATCGAGCAATTCAGGGCCTTTAATATGAGGTGCAATCGACAAACTATCTAATAACTGACGAGAGACCATCTCTTCAGGATTGCGTACGGCAGTGAGGTTATAGACCTTGTTCCACTTATCAATCAACGCAAGGTAATCAAGCAGTAACGCTTGTTGCTCAACGGGTATCTCGAGCCCCATTTGAGCAAGGCCCTCTGTTAGCTGTAAGGGCCATTGAGCGATCGCTTCGTTACGTTTGTGTCCATATTTCATGCCGGTATTATCGCGGTGCCTTTCAGGCTTTGCTATGCATTTTCACCATTCAGCTTTAAGCTGCCGCGATGAAATCAAAATCTCCCGAACAGCTTTTATGGTTAATGAGCTTCGCCGCCGCATTTGGCTTTGCGTGTTGGCATACGCTGATTAATAACTTTGCTGTCGAGCAAGCTGGCTTCAGTGGGATCGAGATGGGGTTTCTACAAAGCCTCCGTGAAGTGCCAGGCTTTCTTGCGTTCACCACGGTTTTCCTTTTATTGATATTTCGCGAACAAACTTTTGCGTTACTCTCGATTGCAATCTTAGGTATAGGTGTTGCATTAACCGGCTTCTTTCCAAGCAACCTTGGCTTGTATGTCACCACGGTGATCATGTCGGTGGGTTTTCATTATTACTACACCGTACAAAAATCGTTAGCGCTGCAATGGATTGATAAAGAGCGTGTGCCCGTTGTGTTAGGTCATCTCTCGGCCGCACGATCTTATGCATCAATCGCTGTGTTCCTTGGCATATGGCTCTCGATTGAATGGCTTGCGATTGACTATGTTTATATCTACGCCATCACAGGTATTGGTGCGATCGTTTTAGTGCTGTGGGCATGGCGTTATTTCCCATCGTTTACTCATGCGATTCCGCAACATAAAAAACTGATTCTGCGTCCGGCGTATTCTTTGTACTACGCGCTCGTGTTTATGAGTGGCGCTCGTCGACAAATCTTCATTGTTTTCGCCAGCTTCTTGATGGTGGAAAAGTTTGGCTTTAGCGCGTCAGATATCGCTCTGCTCTTTTTAGTCAATCACATTATTAACTCTTGGGCAGCACCCCGCATAGGCAAGTTGATTGCTAAATGGGGCGAACATAAAGCGCTAACACTTGAGTACCTTGGCTTGATCGTGATCTTTATCAGCTATGCCTTAGTGGATAACGCAGCGATGGCAGCCGCTTTATTTATCATCGATCACATCTTGTTCTCTTTGGCGATCAGTATTGAAAGCTACTTTAAGCGTATTGCTGATCCACAAGACATAGCATCAACTGCCGGCGTATCATTCACGATTAATCATATCGCTGCCGTGATCATTCCAGCGGCCTTTGGTTTTATTTGGATAGACTCACCCGCCATCGTTTTTTATATCGGCGCAGGCATGGCATTTATATCGTTGCTACTTGCTCAACGAATACCGGGGTCGCTAAATCAATTAGAAGCGCTTAGCCGCGGGTGAACACCCAGGTGTCGCCTTTACTTTGTGATTTATTAAACGCATAGCCATCAACATCAAACTTCTTGATCGCTTCTGGATCTTGCAAACGATTTAACAAGATATAACGGCTTAATAAACCGCGCGCTTTTTTCGCATAGATACCAATCATTTTAAATTGGCCATCTTTACGCTCTTTAAATTGCGGCGTGATGATCCGACCCTCGATTAGCTTTGGTTTTACTGACTTAAAGTACTCATTGGATGCCAAGTTAATAACAACATCATCACCTTGCGCTTTTAACTGCTTATTAATCGCTTGGGTGATAGTGGTATCCCAAAATTCATACAAGTTCTTACCGCGCGAATTTTCTAGCGATGTGCCCATTTCTAAGCGATACGCCATCATCAAATCCATCGGTTTAAGCAGCCCATAGAGACCCGACAAAATACGCAAATGCTCTTGTGCATAGGCCAAATCATCTTCTGAAAAACTTTCGGCATCCATACCGGCATAGACATCACCTTTGAAGGCGAGCAACGCTTGCTTTGCATTTTTCTTTGTAATCTTTGGCGTCCACTCGGCATAACGATCGAAGTTAAGTTCGGCCAAATTCATACTGAGCTTCATTAGCTCTGCAAGATCCATTGAAGAAAACTGGCGCAAACGATCAATTAAAACTTGCGAGTCTTTCAAAAACTCAGGCTTAGTACTGAGCTTGCTTGGTACAGGTGTGTCGTAATCCAGTTTCTTTGCCGGTGAGATAAGAATAAGCACGGGTCTTCTCGTTTATGCAGATCGTTTTTTAAGGTGAATGAGTAACAGTGATAAAGCCGCTGGTGTAATACCAGGGATACGGCCAGCTTGACCTATTGTTTGTGGACGTAGGCGCGCTAACTTTTCTGTCAGCTCAGCGGATAAGCCTTTTACTAAGGCGTAATCAATATCCTCAGGCAAAGAGACCGCTTCTGCGGTTTTTGATTTCTCAACCTCTGCCACTTGTCGGTTGATGTAACCAGAGTACTTAGCTTGTATCTCAACTTGCTCGCGCACTTGTTCCGCCCAAGGTTTGTCACTGTGCATTGGGCCGACAACAGCAAGCGAAGTCACCTTCGCATAATCACTTTTTGGTCGCGCTATTAATTCAATGGCACGGGTTTCTTTACGAAGCTCATCGCCGAGCAACTCGTGTGCCTGTTCAATACTCAAGTCATTCGGGCGCACAAACGTTTCTTTAAGACGTTGTTGCTCTTTAGCAATTGCTTCACGCTTCTCTTCAAAGAACTGCCATTGTTTATCATCAACCAAACCTAGCTCTCGGCCTTTTTCGGTTAGGCGCAGATCAGCATTATCTTCTCGGAGCATCAAGCGATATTCAGCACGACTTGTGAACATTCGATACGGCTCTTGCGTGCCACGTGTTATCAAATCATCAACCAACACGCCCAAATAGGCTTCATCACGACGCGGGCACCAGGCTTCTTTGTTTTGTGCTTTCAATGCCGCATTTGTACCCGCTAATAAACCTTGTGCTGCCGCTTCTTCATAACCGGTCGTGCCGTTGATTTGTCCTGCGAAAAACAAGGCTTCAATGTGTTTAGTTTCTAATGATGATTTCAATTCACGCGGATCAAAGAAGTCATATTCAATGGCATAGCCAGGGCGAGTAATACGCGCTTGCTCAAAACCCTTCATTGAGCGCACCAGCTCCCACTGCACATCAAATGGCAACGATGTCGAAATGCCATTTGGATAAAGCTCATTACTGGTTAGGCCTTCTGGCTCAATAAAGATTTGATGCGAATCTTTATCGGCGAAACGAACTACCTTATCTTCAATTGATGGGCAGTATCTTGGACCAACGCCTTCAATTACGCCGGTATACATTGGCGAGCGATCCATTCCACCGCGAATGATATCGTGCGTCTGTTGATTGGTTCGAGTGATGTGACACGGGATTTGTTGTGGGTGCCAACTGCGATCCGCCATGAACGAGAACACCGGCTCTGGGTTATCACCTGGCTGCTCTTCCAACACGCTAAAATTTACGGAGCGCTTATCAATACGCGGCGGCGTTCCGGTTTTTAATCGCTCAACGGTAAAGGGCTGTTCACGAAGGCGCAGTGATAAAGCATTTGCCGGTGGATCCCCTGCTCTGCCGCCTTGGTAATTTTCTAGGCCAATATGAATGCGACCACCTAAAAAAGTGCCGACGGTCAACACCACGGTGTCCGCTCTAAACTTCAAGCCCATCTGCGTGGTCACGCCAACAGCGCGACCATTTTCAACAATCAGGTCATCAACGGCTTGCTGAAACAGATCGAGGTTTTCTTGTTCTTCTAATGCAGCACGAACAGCCGCTTTATATAGAGCACGATCTGCTTGCGCACGTGTCGCGCGAACCGCAGGCCCTTTACGCGAATTTAAAGTGCGGAATTGAATACCGCCGCGGTCAGCCGCTTTTGCCATCAGACCGCCTAGCGCATCCACTTCACGAACCAGATGGCCCTTACCAATACCACCAATCGCAGGGTTACAGCTCATCGCACCTAGGGTGTCGATGTTGTGAGAGAGCAATAAGGTTTTTTGACCCATGCGCGCAGACGCCAAGGCCGCCTCGGTACCGGCATGGCCTCCGCCTACAACAATGACTGCATAATGATCTGCGTGAAACATGGGTTCGTCGCTAAAAAATGTGAAGTTATAGTTTAAACAAGCATTTAGGTCGCGTCATGTCACAAATCGATGACAGAAACGCTGTGCTTTTTGAGGCTTTTTCTCACCGCCCACTCCTCAAGTCGATCTACTGAGCTTGTCGCCATCAAGTGCACATCTAATACCTGGGTTGAATCTTCCAGGCTCTCACTCAAAATTTGTTTCATGCGCTGCATTACACCTGACGTCGGTTCATAAAAAGTTAAGGCGTAACCAAAGTAATCTTGGATTCGATCTTTAAGACCAATGTAGTGCGTGCATCCCAATACGATGTGGCTCACCTTATTTTCTTTTATTTCAGCCAGTGCCGACTTCAAAAGGTTTGGCCAGTTTTCACGCTGGTTCTCTTCCAAAGCAGAGACCCAGCCAGCACAAGGTGATTCATAAACCCCTTTACCGTCGTATTTTGCTTTGAGTTTTTTATAGCGTTCACTCAGCAACGTTGCTTTTGTGGCAAGTACGGCAACATCGGTTTGTTCCGAGAGAGCAGCAGGCTTTATCGCAGGTTCTACGCCTATGATAGGTAACGCTGTTTTAGTTCGCATCTCATCGATGGCAATAGCGGTTGCGGTATTACATGCCACCACAATGGCTTCAACATCCTGACATTCAAAATAGTTTTGGATCGCTAAACAACGCTGTTTAATTTCTTCTTCGGTTTTGTCGCCATAAGGTGCAAAGGCGTTATCTGCAAGATACAAATAGTGATTATTCGGAAAGGCCTTTAGTGCTGCTTCAAGTAACGCTAAACCGCCTATACCTGAATCGAAGAATCCAATACGCACCGTTACTTACCAATACAAAAGCCGGCGAATATCTCACCGAGTAAGTCATCAGCGCTGAACTCGCCGGTAATCTCAGATAGTGCCAATTGAGCGTGGCGAAGATCCTCGGCCATCAACTCCCCAGCAAGCCCCTCATGCAATGCGGCTTTGCCTGTACGAATGTGTTCTAAGGCGCGTTCAATCGCATCGATATGGCGGCGACGAGCTAAGAACTCACCTTGCGTAGTTTGTTCAAGCCCCATGGTTTGTCTGAGATACGCTTTAAGCTCAACGATACCCTCGCCCTGCTTTGCACTGACCGCAAAGACTTTTTTGTTCGCATCTAAACCAATTTTTCGCCCAGTCTTATCTGCTTTGTTATGCAAAAAGGTAACCGGGACATGTGGTGGCAAGTTCGACTCTTCAAATGAACGATGCTCAGGATCAGCGTCGCCGTCATAAACCCACAAAATACGATCTGCTTGCGCAATTGCATCATGGGCACGCTGAATACCAATCTGCTCAACAACATCACTGCTATCTCGCAAGCCCGCGGTATCTATGAGATGTAAAGGCATGCCATCTAGTTGGATCTGTTCTTTAACCACATCACGCGTGGTTCCAGGGATGTCCGTAACGATCGCGCTTTCATTACCTACCAGTGCATTAAGCAAACTTGATTTACCCGCATTCGGTCGGCCTGCTATCACCAAAGTCATTCCATCGCGCATCACGCGACCAACATTGGCCGCCGCTAGCAAAGTCTCTACTTGCTCGATGAGCAACTCCACATCACCTGCAACTTTGCCATCAGAGAGAAAGTCGATTTCTTCTTCTGGGAAATCAATGGCTGCTTCAACGTACATCCGTAAATGCGTCAGCGCACTCACTAAGTTATGTATCCGTTCAGAAAATTCGCCTTGTAAAGAACGTGCGGCAAGCTTTGCCGCAGCGGTCGTTTCAGCATCAATAAGGTCGGCAATGGCTTCTGCTTGAGCAAGGTCAATCTTGTCGTTAAGAAATGCGCGCTCGGTATATTCACCGGCGTTAGCTAAACGTGCGCCACTTGCTACACATCGTTGGAGCAATCGATCTAAAACAACCGGGCCGCCATGTGCTTGAAACTCGACTACATCTTCACCGGTATAAGAATGTGGCGCTTTAAAACAAAGCAAGATGCCGTTATCGATTAACGATTCATCGTGATCTATAAAGGGGCCGTAATGTGCCATGCGCGGCTCGGGTACTTTCGAAGCCACCTGCTGCGCTATGGAAAAAGCTAATGAACCCGAAAGTCTAACGATACCAACGCCACCTCGACCAGGTGGCGTTATAACCGCCGCTATCGTATCGGTGTCGCGTTCACTCACGCGATGACCTTAAGCGGACTCCCCTGCTTCGATGCGTTTAGTAATCACATACTGCTGTGCAATCGATAACAGGTTGTTGAATACCCAGTACAACACCAAACCCGCTGGGAAGAAGGCAAACATCACACCAAACACTAATGGCAGATACATCATGATCTTTTGTTGCATAGGATCAGGTGGTTGAGGGTTGAGCTTTTGTTGCACAAACATGGAGACGGCCATGATCACAGGTAACACGTAGTAAGGATCCTTAACTGCTAAGTCATCAATCCATAGGATCCATGGTGCTTGGCGCAACTCAACACTTTCGAGTAGTACCCAGTAAAGCGCAATAAAGAATGGAATCTGAATCAACATGGGCAAACAACCACCGAGCGGATTCACCTTTTCCTTTTTATAGATCTCCATCATCTCTTTCTGCATGCGCTGCTTATCTTCGCCAAAGCGGTCTTTCAGCGCTTGAATGCGTGGCGTTAACTTACGCATGTTCGCCATTGAGCGATAACTGGTTTCAGAAAGTTTGTAGAACACTAACTTGATCAAAATGGTGAAGATGATGATGGTCCATCCCCAGTTTTGTACAAAGTCATTAATCCATTCCAAAATCACATGCATGGGTTTAGCAATGAAAACCAACCAACCGTAATCAACGGTGAGTTCTAGTCCTTGTGCTAAAGGCTCAAGCTCTGCTTGTAGTTTTGGGCCCATGAAGAGTTGACCGCCAAAACTGGCCGTTTGACCTGGTGCAACATTTTTCGCTTGTGAGTAAGTCCCCAAGACGTATTGCGCACCTGCCGCTTTACTGTAGAAGTGCTGTGTTTCACCACGATCAGGAATAAATGCGCCAAGGAAGTAATGCTGAATCATCGCAACCCAGCCATCGGTCGCATCACGATCAACTTTTTGTGAAGCTAACTCACCGAAATCGTATTTTTGATATTTGTCGACCTGGTCGTAAATTGCGCCACCCGTATAGGTGTACATCAACGCATTGCCACTGTCGGTAGGCTCACCACGTTTTAACTGACGATAATCACGGCCCGCCCATTCGCTAGACGATCCATTATTAATGATGTGCTCAAGCTTCACCGCATGCTTACCGCGGGTAAAGGTGTAACGCTTAGTAACAACCAAGCCATCTTTACTTGCCCATTGCAGATCAACCACTAAGTCATTGGCATCATCAGCCATGCGATAACTTGCCTGAGAAGCCGCAAAGGTCGATGTATGGTTTGGCGTACGCTCTGTATCTGCACCAAGCAAGCCCGACTGTGCGATGAAGTAATCACTCATCCGCTCGCTCATTAAGTGATACTTAATGTCCGGCTGATCTACTGAAATCGGATACTTGTTGAGCTTGGCATCGATAATTGAGCCGCCCACTGAACTGATATATACATCCAGCGTGTCGGTCACGACATGTACCAATTTAGGTGCCGTAGTAGGATCTACATTACCAATCGTTGGCATTGATGCCTGGGGTAAACTCGGTGCGTCATTCGTATTTGCTACTGGCACATCAGCCGCGTTGTTCATTTGCGCAACGGGCGTAGATTGTTGTTTTGGTAAAACGTAATCAGCCTGCCAAGCTTCCCACAATAATAATGAGATGAATGCCAGTGCCATGAAAAGCAGCAAACGAATATTGTCCATTGAATACAGCCTAATGATGTTGGTTGCTGTTAAAGATGGTTCGCGAGTTTAAGCTACTCGTCGCCCAGTGTCATGCTTGATCAAGTTTAGAAAGCGCCTGCGCAAACAGCTGTTGTAACGAATGTTGGAGTTCAGCGTTTGTCTTCGCACGAACCGAGTGACGCGTCATCACAATAAAATCGATCGCCTGAGCTTTAAGTGATGGTTCTTGTCGAAAGGTTTCGCGGATTAAGCGTTTGATGCGATTTCGATCAACCGCCCTTTTCAGCTGTTTTTTCGCAATCGCCAGACCCAATCGGGAATCAATACCCTCAAGACGTTTTTTTGCAAGAACCGTAAAAAACGAATCGGCTGACTTCAGCGGGTTATCAAATACCCGTTGAAAGTCAGCCGATGTCAGTAAGCGTTGGTCTCGAGTGAACTGATGGGACATCAAGCCCCCCACTCTTAAGCTGCTTAAGGAATTAAGCGAGCGCGGCCTTTCGCACGACGTGCATTCAAGATCTTACGACCTGATTTAGTTGCCATACGCGCACGGAAACCGTGAGTTCGAACACGCTTCAAGTTGCTTGGTTGAAAAGTACGTTTCATGACCGGATTCCCGTCGATAAATCATTCAATTAAATGGGGCTTGCATCGCTAGACCCAGAAAGGCGCGAGAAGATACGGCATGCCACATCATTTGTCAAAAGTTTTGCTTGGTATCTAAAGTCTTTTCAAATTTCTCTTTACACAGTGCATGGTGCCGTGTGTATAAATCTGTAAGTGAGTATACACTAACTCATAAGTGCCTGTTATCATAATATTTTGATGTGGATAACTCTTTATTTTACAGTTATTATTCCAACCCTAAAATTATTATAAAATCACTCTTACACTGGATCTTAGCCATCAATATTTGGCCTGCATTAGCTGATCGATTAAGCCGAGACATCCCGGAACAACAGTTCAACACGTGGATCAGTCCTCTGCAATGTCACGAAGAACCCCTACATCTTCGCCTTATGGCGCCCAATGCCTTTGTGCTTGATTGGGTAAAAAAGAACTATCTTTCTTTGCTTCAAGGCTATCTTCAGGATGTCCCAAACCAAGAAGCAACCAAAATCACACTTGAAATAGGTAGTTTGGCAAAAGCCATCGATCAACCTGTTATTGCGCCATCGGCGATTGTTTCTTCGAGTAAGCCAGCACCTCAGGCTGTCATTGAAGAGCCTGAGACAATCAATATCGATTTCACGTTTGATTCATTTGTAGAAGGTAAATCCAACCAGTTAGCTCGAGCTGCGGGTATTCAAGTTGGCGAGAACCCTGGCAAGGCCTATAACCCTTTATACATTTATGGTGGTGTTGGTCTGGGTAAAACACATTTGATGCACGCTGTTGGTAATCTAATTAAACGTGACAATCCTGCAGCGAAAGTGCTTTACATGCATTCTGAAGGTTTTGTTGCCGAGATGGTTAAAGCGCTGCAGCACAACAAAATAGACGAGTTTAAAAAGCGCATGCGTAGTGTAAATGCATTACTCATTGACGATGTGCAGTTCTTCGCTGGTAAAGAACACTCTCAAGAAGAATTCTTCCATACTTTCAATGCTTTATTCGAATCTCGTCAACAAATTATTTTAACCTCAGATCGTTTTCCAAAGGAAGTAGAAGGTCTTGAGGACCGACTGAAATCTCGCTTTGGTTGGGGTTTAACTGTCTCAATTGAACCACCAGATCTAGAAACACGCGTTGCCATCTTAATGAGTAAAGCAATGCAATTATTCCGTTTAGAACTGCCAAGTGAAGTTGCTTTTTTCATTGCGAAGCATGTGAGATCTAACATTCGTGAGTTAGAAGGCGCTTTACGCCGTATCAATGCTAATGCCCAATTTACGGGTAGGGCAGTGACGGTTGATTTTGCCCAAGAAGCTCTGCGCGACATGATTGATGCCCAAGCTCGATTAGTCACGTTAGAAAATATTCAGAAAACTGTCGCTCAATATTTCAAAATTCGTGTTTCCGATTTATTGTCAAGTAAACGCAGTAGAACAGTTGCACGACCACGCCAAATTGCCATGGCGTTAGCGAAAGAATTAACTAATCATAGTCTTCCAGAGATCGGTGAATCTTTCGGTGGGCGCGACCACACAACTGTGTTGTATGCGACCCGTAAAATTGCTGAATTACGTGAATCTGACGTTCACGTTGCTGAAGACTTTAATAACCTGTTGAGAACCCTGAGTAGCTAATGTTGATAACTGTTGAACAAAAGATGCAAAAACAAAAATGCATAAGTTATCCACAATTGATACACAGGCTAAACAGAAGAAATTGAGTACTATTAATCACGATATTTTTATATTAAGTAATTGAAAAATAAGAAATATTTATTATTTTTTGCAGTTATACCCAGGCATAATAATAATAATAAATTTCTATAAATTACTTATTTAATTTAAAGAGAAGGGGATAAGGAAAAAATGAAAATCCAAGCGAATCGAGATGATTTGTTGAAGCCGTTATTGATGGTCGGCAATGTTGTTGAACGACGTCAAACGCTCCCCATTTTGGCAAACATTTTGATTACAGGAAGTAACAATCGTTTGAGTATTACCGCAACAGATTTAGAGGTTGAGTTAACGACGTCAGCTACAGCACAACTCTCAAATGATGTTGAATTTACTTTGCCTGCTCGAAAGCTCATTGATATCTGTAAGGCGCTACCGCAAGGAGCTGACATCACACTAGATATTGATGGCGAAAAGGTTGTTTTGAAATCAGGTCGCGGTCGTTACAGCATGGGCATGTTGGCTGCTCGTGATTACCCATCTATTGAACCTTCTGCTGCGAGTGAATCTTTCACTTGTCCTGAATCAGTTTTCAAACGTTTAATCGATCAAACATCGTTTGCTATGGCACAACAAGATGTTCGTTATTACTTGAACGGTTTATTGTTTGAAATTAAATCGGGTCAATTACGTACAGTAGCAACTGATGGACACCGTTTGGCATTGTGTGATGCTGACTTCAAAGTGTCTGTTAGCAAAGATATGCAAGTGATTTTGCCACGTAAGGCAGTGATTGAATTGAGTCGTTTGCTCACTGATAGTGATGATGAAATCACTGTGGACATCAGTAATAGTCATGTTCGAATCACCATGGGTGATACATCATTCACCTCTAAGTTGATTGATGGTCGATTCCCAGATTATGAACGGGTTATGCCTCAAGGTGATACACACCCAATTGCTGCAGACAAAGAGATATTGAAACAAGCGTTAACACGTACTTCTATTTTGTCGAATGAAAAATATCGTGGAATTCGCTTTCGTTTAACCGAAAATCTTTTGCATTTACAAGCCCACAACCCTGAGCAAGATGAAGCAGAGGAAGAGGTTGAAATTCACTATACAGGTCCCGAAATGACCATTGGTTTTAATGTGGGTTATTTGTTGGATGTTCTTTCTGTTATTGGAACCGAGAAAGTGGCATTTGCTGTTGTTGATTCGAATTCAAGTACCTTGGTAACACCAAGTGATACATCAGATTCACGTTACGTCATTATGCCAATGCGTCTGTAAGGATTTAAAACGATGAGAAAGGGGCCTTGAGCCCCTTTTTTTCTCTATGTTGAAGCGACTTGTCCTATCCAATCTAAGAAGTTTTGATGATGCAGAGATTGATCTGACATCAGGACTCAATTTGATCCTTGGTGACAATGGATCTGGCAAGACAACATTATTAGAAGCGATTTATTTACTTTTTCGAGGTCGAAGTTTTCGACATCGTGAAATCTCACCTTTGATCAAAGACGGTCAGACTCAGTACCAACTTTTTACTGAGTTCGTAGGAAAGGGTGGAGAAAACCATCGTTTGGGTTTGCAGCAAGACAAACAAAACACTCTCATCAAATTGGATGGTGAAACAGCGAAACGTCGCTCCGATATCATTCATCTTTTACCCATCGAATGGATAGGGCCAGATCCGCAAGCACTGATTACTGACGAGCCGGAAGGAAGACGAGCTTTTATCGATAATGGATTGTTTCACGTGAAACATGATTATTTATCGATTGTTCAGAAGTACCACCGAGCGTTGGATCAGCGAAATGCCAGTCTAAAACAAAACCAGAATGCAACAACCTGGGATCAACAATTGGTCGAATATGGATTAGAAATCCAACAAAATCGGTCTTCATACATAAAGCGATTAATCACTTACATAGAAGATCAATTGAACGATTGGAATCTCGATATTGAGGTTAAATTCTCTTATCAACGTGGCTGGTCGGACGAGCTAACGCTCTTTGATGCGTTGAAAAAGAACTTAGAAACCGATCGAAAGCGCAAATTCACCAGTGTAGGCCCTCACAGGGCAGATT
>VMDJ01000006.1 GCA_008080925.1 Gammaproteobacteria bacterium | reverse complement strand
CATTTGTTTGCGAGACCTATGCGTTCTCACTTCCAGATATTGAAGATTACATCGGTCATAAGATCCCAATGGAGCCTGTAACGGGCGAGCTGATCGCTGAGATTGACCCAGGTAGCAAGGTTAAGATGGAGCGTAAACCTCGCCCACCTCGCAATAACAATCGCTCGGGCGGAAAAGGTGGTAACGGCCAAAAACGTCGTCATCACAATAAACCGCGAAGCGATAAGCCTGCGGCTTAAGCTTAGCCATCACGCATAAAAAAGCCCGGCAGTGCCGGGCTTTTTAGTTCTTAAGAGCTTATTCAGCGTGATATGACACCAAACGCTCAACTTCATTCTTAGAGCCCAAGATCACTGGTACGCGCTGGTGTAATGACTTTGGCTTAAGGTCCATGATGCGCTCATAACCAGTGCTTGATGCACCACCGGCCTGCTCCACAATCATCGACATTGGGTTTGCTTCATACAACAAACGCAACTTACCTTCAGTACCGTTATCTTTCATTTTCTGATCGATTGGGTACATGAAGATACCGCCACGAGTAAGAATACGATGAACTTCTGCCACCATTGAAGCAATCCAACGCATGTTGAAGTCTTCACCACGTGAACCTGTCTTACCGGCCAAACATTCTTCAACATAACGCTGAACAGGCTTTTCCCAATGACGCATGTTCGACATATTCACTGCAAACTCACGTGTATCTTCCGGGATCTGCATGTTTGGATGGGTCAGGATGAACTCACCAATGTTCATGTCCAAAGTAAAGCCATTAACACCATGACCGGTGGTCAAAACCAACATGGTTGATGGACCATATAAGGCATAACCTGCTGCAACCTGCTTGGTACCTGGCTGCAAGAATGCACCTTCTTTATCACATGTGCCTTCTTCACCATCACAACGCAAGATTGAGAAAATGGTACCCACCGATACGTTAACATCAGTGTTTGAAGAACCATCTAGCGGGTCGAAGGTAAGCAAGTATTTACCACGTGGGTACTGCTTCGGAATCATGTAGATATCATCCATCTCTTCTGATGCCATTGCCGCCAAATTACCTGACCACTCGTTTGCTTCAATGAACACTTCATTAGTCAGGATATCGAGTTTCTTCTGTGTCTCACCTTGAACATTCTCGCTTCCGGCAGAACCGAGTACGCCAATCAGCTCACCTTTGTTAACTAGGTTTGAGATCACCTTACAGGCGGTCACAACGTCACTGACAAGCTCTGAGAACTCACCGGTCGCACCTTTAATTTGGCGCTGCTCTTCAATAAGGAAATGGGTAATGGTTTGACCCGGCTTCATATTCATGGGGAGGACTCCTTAGTCGCTGCCGAAGCGGTTGCCACTGCAACCACATAGGAAATTTATGACGCGATAGTATATAAGTATTAGCTTATTAATTAAACGCTAATAAAGGATTAATTTAAGCCTTCAGCAACCCAGGAAGCAGCTCAGAGAACCCTTCAACTGGAATAAAATCAGTTACTTGGCGTTTTTCTTGTCGCGAATCAGGGAAGGTAATTGCCACGATATTTGCAATGCCATAGCGTTCTGCTGACTTCAGTACATGCAACGAATCATCAACAAAAAGCGTTCGATTTGGATTAAACGGCTCAATTTGTTGTAGCGCTGGCCAAAATTCATCAAATTCTTTCGCATGACCAAAATCATGTGAACTAATCAAGCAATCTAAATGCTGATCGAGATGGGTTTTACGCATTTTTAGATCAAGCGATTTACGGTGTGCATTGGTCACCAAGACACGACGTTTGCCTCGCGCAGCCAATGCATCGAGGAATTCAGTCACATCCGGTAGGACATTAATCAGGTGAGCTACCTCCTCTTTCAGCTGCGGAATATCTAGCCCGAGTCGATCTGACCAGTAATCCAGACAATACCAATCGAGGGTACCCGCAACCGCCGTGGTTTGAGCCGTACAGTTAGCCTTAGCTTCTTCTATGCTTAGACCCTTAAGCTCGGCATATTTATGCGGGACAAATTCAAGCCAGAAATGGTTATCAAAGTGTAGATCTAGCAGGGTGCCATCCATATCGAGCAATACCGTATCTATCGATTCCCAATCCAACATTTGATCTACCTCACTTGCAATTAGGCCCACTCTAGCGAACACTTAGAAAGAGAAAAAGAAAAACCTAACACCCTGAAATGTTGAACAAAATCGTCTCGCTGATTTTCATTCTTGTGCTCTCACTGACCGTGAGCATGGCACTCGCTGCGGGTGATGATTTTAGTTTTGATGACCAACCCACTAGCGATCTTGTCACTTATCCTGACTGGTTTAAACAAAACTTTCTCGAGCTTGATGAAGATCTCGCCGAGGCAAATAAGAATGGGAAAGTTTTGGTGACCTACTTTGGTCAGAAGCGATGTGCTTACTGCAAGCAGCTCATGGAAACTAATTTCAAGCTTCCAGATATCGTGAAATACACGCGGAAACATTTCGACATTGTTCCTTTAGATATCTGGAGCCCTGAAGAGTTAACCACGCCTAAAGGACAGGTTATGAGTGAGCGAGATTACTCAATCAGTCTTGATACTAACTTCACGCCCTCTTTGGTTTTTTATAAACCTAACGGTGATATCGCACTACGATTACGTGGCTACTACCCTGCGTATCAATTTAGAGCAGCTCTCGAATATGTTGCTGACGAACATTATCTGGTCGAATCTTTTCCAGACTATCTCGCACGCGGAGATTCAACCTTACGCTTTGAAGCTGAAGACATGGTCGAAGAACCCTTCTTTGAAAAGCCACCCTTCCATCTGGATCGAAGCGTTATTCCTGGTTCAAGACCACTAGCCGTGTTTTTTGAACAAGGCAATTGTCATGCCTGCGACATCTTGCATACCGATCCGCTGCGTAAACAACAAATTCAGCGTCGCATGGATCAATACTTTGATTCTGTACAACTCGACATGTGGAGTGATGTGCCAGTCGTAACGCCAAGCGGCAAAGCGACAACAGCAAAAGACTGGGCTAAGGAGTTAGGGCTTTTCTACGCCCCTTCAATTTTGTTCTTTGATGAGAAAGGCAAAGAAATTTTGCGTATTGATTCGGTTGTACAGTTTGTTCGTCTACGTAATGTTCTTAACTACATCTCCAGTAAAGCGTATTTGCGTGAAAAGAACTATCTTGTCTGGAGCGCAAAAACCCGTCGTTTAATTGATGAGATGATGCCGCGCATGCCAAACCCTCTTTCTCAGCCAACGCAGCCAGTCGCACCAACAAAACCTCAGTAATGCTTGACGACGAACTGCAGGAACTCATCATCAAGCACCTGGAAGAGCACCGCTCTGCATCCATTGGTCAATTAGCCGAAGCGCTTGGTGAGTCTTTTTTCAGTATTGATCAGGCTACCGATGAGCTCCGTGATAAGAATATCGTTGATAAAATCGGCGTTATGGTGATGCTCGAAATTCTTTGATGTTCGCCTTTGTTAAAAAGCTACTCACACTAAGTCTTGTTGTTTATCTTGGCGTATGTGCCGCCTTATTCTTTGCTCAAGAGTCCCTGCTTTTTAAACCCGACTCACAGGTGGCAAATAAAAGCGCGATATTTCCTGAAGCTACTGAATACCGCATTCCAGTAAATGACACTCTGTCCCTACAAGCTTGGTTTAGACCCCCCAGGCATGCAGATGCCATTACGGTTGTCATGCTGCATGGCAATGCTGGCAATCTGAGTACTCGCAAAAGACACATCGATAATTTTCGTGATACTGAGCGTGGCTTTTTGATCTTCAGCTGGCGCGGATATGGTAACAATGCTGGTATTCCATCCGAAGCTGGCCTCTACGCCGATGCCCAAGCAGTACTGGATTGGCTCAATCACAAAGGCATTCCGGATACGCATATCGTGCTCTATGGAGAATCACTAGGTAGTGGCGTGGCACTTGAAATGGCAGCCCATCGCCAATTCAAAGGCGTGATGCTTGGCGCGCCCTATACCAGCATTACCGAGATGGCGAAGCGTGATTATCCGTGGATGCCTATTGAGTTATTACTCAAACACCCTTTTGATTCACTCTCGAAACTTCCCCAGGTGACCGAGCCATTAGCGATATTGCATAGCCGTGATGACCGCGTGATTCCTTTTGCACTTGGCAAAGAGCTCGCCGAGCACGCACAAGCACCGAAACGCCTCTATGATTTTAGTGATCGTGGCCACACCGGATTTACCAAAACCGATCTCGACACGGCTTTAACGTGGATTCTTGAACAATAAGCCTGTTTCGGACGCGCGAATCGTTCTGTGGCGCAGGCTGTCCGTTATAATTCGCTTTTAGATTTCACCCACGAGGAGTTTATTGTGGCTGCGAATATTGGACGCGCTTACTTTGGCATCTACGGTTATCACTTCGACCCGGCGCAAGTGACAGAATTCATTGGTTTAGAACCAACAGCCACCAATGACGGAGGCACTCGTGGCAGTCTTGATAAGCCCGCATTGAGCTCTTGGGAGTTCTCAACCAAAACAATCAACTCGGATGAGCAAGTGGTTGATATGTTTAAGCTGATTGATGATGACCTATTAAAAAAGATTGAACCTTCGAAAGAGAAGATCATTGAGATTTGTAAAAATCTTAATCTCTCACCCCGTGTTGGCGTTGTGCTCACATTGTCAGTTGATAAGGATGAGGACGCACCAGAGGTCGGTTTTGGTTCGCGTATTGTGAAGTTTTGCTCTGAGATCGGCGCTTTTATAAACGTTGAATACGAGCTTTCGGAGCGGATATAAAAAAGGCGCGTTTAACGCGCCTTTTCTTTTTTTAAGCAGCCAACTCTTCAGCGAGCTTTCTGGCTTTTTCTTCTTGTGCCTGACAATGCTTTTTAGACAAAGGCTGCAATGCGTGCGGGAAGCATTCGAGAATTAACTCATGTTCATCTGCGACTTCTTCAGCTAAGCCAGCATTCTTTGTCATCTCAGCCAAGACGAGCTGAGCTGTCGCTTTATTAATTCGAATCATCACTGCCAAATGGAATGGCAACTGCTGCTCCATACACACTGCCAGTCCTTTTTCATAAGCGCGCAACGCTTCTTCAACGCGGTCTGGGTTATTCTCAGATTCAGCCAAATGCTGCAATACAGCCGCACGATTATTGTGCGTGGCGGTTAGCTCCAACGCATAGTCATCGGCATTTAAGACAGACAAAGCATTCTTATGTGCAACAACTGCCTTTTGGAAGGTGCGATTACCCTTGAGTGCCAAACCATGTTGATGGTAAGTCACGCCAAGCTGATGCATGGTGAGCATCCACTCTTCAAGGTTGTCTTGTTTATTCCAAACCAATAGCGCATTAATATACGCATCAACTGCTTCATTGAGCACCTTACCCAAGCTCTCTTGGCGACCCAACGCCTGCTTGGCAGTACCAATGTTATATTGGGTTAACGCCCATTCAGCCGGTGTTTCTTCTTGGCTATAGACCGTTAACGCCTGATCAAAACACGCTAGCGCTTTTTCGTAGTGCTCAACACTAAACATCTTTTGACCTAAAGCAGCACACACATTACCTAAACGGTTTTGCTTATCCGCCCAAGATAAAGCGTCATCCGCTTTAAGCTCATCAGTGATTGTTGCTTCAATTGCCTCACTTAATGGTTCAAGAATATTCGCATTGAAGGTCTTTTGTTCATAATTGCCACGTGCGTGGAAAAAGATGTCCGCAATAGTGACACTGCCATCACGTGCAACAGAACCCGCCATGCTCTCTGGCAGCAAGCCAATCGCCCCAGCAACTGACTTCTCAAGTGCTCGGTTAATCGGATAAATAATGTACGCGTTGGAATAGCTCATTCCGCGCGCTCAAGGATTTGATCTAGGGTTGGGTTAGCATCAACTGCGCCACCCAAATCAATCTCTTCATCAGTGGCTTCGCGGATGCTCAACACCTCAAGTACGAAACGCACTTCACGACCACACAAGGGATTATTGCCATCAACGGTCAAGGTCTTGTCATCGAAACGGGTCACGATGAAACTCTTCATCTCACCCTTTTCGTTTTCCATGGTGATAGTGGTGCCGATCTCGCGATACTCTTCTGGCACATTCTCGATGTGATCAGTAAACACCAACGATTCATCACGCTCGCCATACACAGCCGTCATATCGATATCGACCTCGATCGTATCGCCGGCTTTTTTACCGTATAGCTCTTTGGTCACAGCCTCTGCCATCACGTCATTGACGCCATGTACATAGCCCAGTGGGTAGTCTACGGTGACCAAGGTATCGCCAGTCTTTACGTCGACCACGCGATAATTCAATTCAACAAACTTACCGTCTTCAATCGTATCTGACATCAGTCTTTTCCTTAGAACAAGGTCGCACCAAAAATGCGGATCTTATCTTTTTCGTAGCCCAGCACCAGACGGCCTAACCACTCACCCTTGTTCTCTTTGTGAATCACCTTGTACATCACGGTCACGTAATCACCGCGGCGGATCATGCCTAGGTACTCGGTATCTTCTGAAAGGTTCTTCGCCAAATCGCTACGTGCGAACTGCTTGCCCATCTCAACTTCGTTTGCGCCTTTAATAAAGGTGCTAGAAAAATGACGGGTGAATGCACCGTAATTCTGCTCATTCGAATATTTGACCAAATCCGCCCACATTGGGTCTGCGGCTGCCAAAATTTCTTCATCTGATAATTCAAGAATGTTCATCGGTAATTCTCTCTCTCACAGTACTGCGAAGGTTTGTTTTAGGGATAAAAAAAGGACCAACACAGAACATGTTAGTCCTTTATTTAAGCAATATATGGCCGGACCTGAATAATTCAAGCCCGGCGCAATATATTAATGCTCTTCAGCTGGCTTCTTCTCTACGTCACCAACCAAGTGGTACAGAGGAGCTTTCTCCATAGTGTACTCACCGGTCTTAGGATCACGACGAGAAACAGTCAGAACGTGCCAGTTTTGGTCGTCCAACTTCATCGCGTCACCACGGTAGTAGTAACCAGGCCAACGAGTTTCCTTACGGAACAAGGTGTGATGGAACACAGACTCAGAAGTCAAGAAGCGGTGCTTCAATTCCCATGCACGAAGCAATTCGTGAACGTCAGAAGCTGCTACTTTCTCCAAGTCTTCGCCCAAGATCGCCATCTTCTTCAGACCAATCTTCAACAACTTGTCGTTAGTCATGTAGTTAACACCAAAGCCACCACAGTACTCGTCCATCAACTTCTGTAGACGGTCAAGACCTTGACGTGGGTTGATGTAGTTAGGGTTAACAGTACCCGCTACGATCTCGTTACGACCAACAGTGTAAGTTTCCATTGGCTTGTAGATCTCTTCCTTACGGCGTTGGATCTGTGCGTCAGATACCTTAATACCTTCTGCTTTGCCATCGTCGATGTACTTACAAGCTGCTTTAGCTGCCAAACGACCTTCGGTGAATGAACCAGATGAGAATGCGTGTGGAGTACCACCAACAGCGTCACCTGCACCAAATAGACCTTCAACAGTCGTCATACGGTTGTAGCCCCAGAAGTACTCATCAGGAGATACGTCCTCAGGACCTGAACACCACGCGCCACAACCAGTAGCGTGTGAACCCATTACGTATGGCTCAGAAGTAGTCAACTCAGGGTTTTCGTACTTAGGGTCTACGTCGGTAGCTGCCCAAAGTACTGCCTGACCTACGGTCATGCCCAAGAAGTTGTGCCAACCAATCTCTTCCAAGTGTGGGTCTTGGAACGCTTCCATGGTAACCATGTGAATCGGACCGCGACCTGCGTTCACCTCATTGATGATTGCGTGGTTACGCAAACAGGTTGGGATTGGACGGTGTGTACGGTGTGACACTTCTGGGTCCAAGTATTCTTTACCAACCATCTCTTGAAGTGCTGGGAACCACTTTGACTCGTACTCTTCGCCGTAAGCGTTTTGAGTGTAAGTCTTAAGGTGCAAGAAGTATGCGCCAACTGGGCCGTAACCGTCTTTGAAACGTGCCAATACGATACGGTTTTCCATCTGGGTCATCTTCGCGCCAGCTTCGATCATCAAACCGTAAGCTGAACCTGAAGACCAAGGTGCGTACCAAACACGACCTGCGCCTTCACCCACTGAACGTGGCTTAAAGATGTTAGAAGCACCACCAGCACCACAGATAACAGTCTTAGACTTGAATACGTGGTAGTTACCGGTACGTACGTTGAAGCCAACAGCACCCGCTACGCGGTTCTCTTTCGCTTCGTCCATCAACAGGTGAGTTACACAGATACGGTTGAAGATTTTGTCTGCAGACTTACGTGCAGCTTCAGCAACGATCGGCTTGTACGACTCACCGTGAATCATGATCTGCCAACGGCCTTCACGCATGTATGGGTGCTTACCGCCAACCTTATCTTTCTTCTCGTTGATCATGATTGGCAGACCCCATTCTTCGAATTGGTGTACTGCTGAGTCAACGTGACGTGCCATATCGAACGCCAAGTCCTCACGAACCATGCCCATCAAGTCGATACGTGCGTAACGAACGTGATCTTCTGGGTTGTTCTCGCCGAAACGAGTACCCATGTAACAGTTAATTGCATACAGACCTTGTGCTACAGCACCTGAACGGTCGATGTTTGCTTTTTCTGCGATAACGATCTTTTTATTCTGACCCCAGTAGCGAGCTTCGAAAGCTGCACCGGTACCGCCGAGGCCTGCGCCTGCAACGAGGATATCGATATCGTCTTCAATGATAGTTTTGTAGCCCATTAGTATTGAACTCCTTCTTTGATCTCTAGACCGTTAGATTCCAGAGTATGTACACCAGCCTCGTCCATACGGATGTACTTTGGCTCGTTGTACAAATGCTGACTTGCAACATGGTCGTTACCAGGTGCTGGAACATTCTTCAGCTCAGGCTGACCTGATCCCCATGGCACGGTAGTGATAGGAGCCAATAGGTCCATATCTTTCTTGCCATTACGGAACTTGATGCGCCATGAAATGATGCCCTTCTCTTCGTCGCGGTTAACACGAACTGAGTGGCCTAGTGGAGCGAAGTCTGCGTAACCACGTACGTCAATCGCGTTGTGAGGACACGCTTTAACGCA
The DNA here is from genome assembly GCA_008080925.1 of Gammaproteobacteria bacterium. GTDB lineage: Bacteria > Pseudomonadota > Gammaproteobacteria > Chromatiales > Chromatiaceae > VMDJ01. The sequence goes on along the minus strand of VMDJ01000006.1, from coordinate 22,550 downwards.
CGAGTAACATTCCCAACACATGCTTGGTTCGATGTTGTAAGCACGGCGGAGACCTTTATCGATGTGCATGATGTCTGATGGACAGATATCAACACACTGGCCACAACCATCACATCGAGTCATATATACAAAAGTAGGCATGATTTTTCTCTCTCTGTAATTCTTATTAGTTCTTAGTAATTCTTTGCTGCGCGAGCACGAATACCTTTACCCATGTTTGGTGGGTTGGTGCCCATGTACAACGGCAGATCAGGGTAACGAGCGTGAGTTGCAGGATCTGCAAGATCGTACTCAGCAGGCAAGTTCAAGTTAGAACCATCTGCCTTAGATACCTTCTTCTGGTAAGCCGCTGCAGGCTTAAAGAACATGTGTGAAAACTTAGACCAGAATACGCTGCCGAACAATACGGTGTTCGAAATCGCGAATAGGACAAAGAACAATGTTGCGACGTTCATGCCCAAAGTTTGACCAGCTGCTTGCGATGACCAGATCAAACCGAACAATGCGGTCAGCATCAAAGAAACGATAAAGATGTCAGCTTCTACAAGCTTGTACCACTTAGTACCTTCTGCAGAAACGTCAACACGAATGCGGAACCAGAACCAAGCACCACCAACAACCAACATCAACGCACCCCAGTGCCACAAGTTAGCGCCCATTGCACTTGTTGCATCACCGAAGATCAAAACAACGTTACCGATGCAGTAAAGGATAAAGCCCCACATGCTCAGGAAGTGTGAAGCTTGGCGCTCTTTGTTGCAGAATTCGCCAGCAAGAGCGACTTCGTTAACCAAGATGCCTGCTGCAATACCCATTTTCTCACCAGCACCTACAGAACGCTTAGCGTTTGAACGATGCTTCGCAGCCATTTCAGAGAAATAACGCGCACTTTGCTTTTTAGCAACGTGAAGAATGGTGCCGCCAGCGACAAAAATAACCATAAGGATGAGATACGCCTGCATCACATCATTTGTAATGAATGATCCCGCTAGGAAATCAAATGGATTGCTTGAAAACATTGTTATTAAACCTCACTAAATTTTTTAGCTCGGCGAGGATATCCCCATCAAGTCAATGCGTCACCTCAGATATATATTCAGGGTCATATAAAAAATCTATGCAGACAGGCATCACCTTCTAAATCGCTGTTTTGTATATAAAACTTCGTTAATATTCTTCTGGACCCCGACAAAACCCTTACATTTCCTCAAAAAATGGAGTCATTTTTATTTCTTTTCAGCAGCAATCTCGCCCTTGATCATAAGATTCTGCAATGTGGGTTTAAAAAATCGCTATAGAACAAACCTATAAGGCGACTAGGTAATATTCGGAAACAGTGATAGATTTGCTGCGCTTAGTTCTAATAGTTTTAGATCTAAACGTGTGTTTTAAAGAAGTACTAAAGCGAGCTTGTTGTGGCCTCCGAAGAAGTAGCTAAAAAACGAGACCCCAATAATCCTTGCCTCTTCTGCAAAGACCCTCGCGGTGTATCGCTACAAAACGAGCATGCTTATAGTGCTCGTGATAGTTACGCGGTTAGCCCAGGTCACACACTGGTGATACCAAAGCGCCATGTAGCGAGCTTCTTCGATCTTAATCCTGAAGAAGTCAGCGCCATCATGTCCTTGATCACTGAAGAAAAGACATTGCTGGATCAAGAGTTCTCACCCGATGGCTACAATATTGGGGTGAATGTTGGTCCGGCAGCTGGACAGAGTATTTTTCATGTCCACGTTCACATCATCCCGCGTTACACCGGTGATGTTGAGAACCCCCAAGGCGGCGTGCGCCATGTGATCCCTAAAAACGCTCACTACACACGCAAAGATTAACAGTCAGTTTTTTCTGGAAGGGGCTGACGCTTTGTTACTTTCCTTCCAACAACAACCATAGAGGATAACGATTATGAGCGGTGGCACATTTACTCGTCCAAAAGTACCGACTGGTGAAACTAAGTGGGTAACAACTACTCAGAAAGAAATCACCCCTGGCCAATTCTTTGTTGGTTACGAAACCACTTGGGTTGATTTCCATAAGGAAAAGCCATACGAGACTCCTAAGAAGCCTTAATCACGCTTCGCTTAGTGATTTACATCGCTAAGTAAGAGACACAAAAAAAGGCGTGCTTAGCACGCCTTTTTTATTGCTCGCTTGAGCCTTAGCTTTTACAAGCTTTGGTAGTACTCAATCAAGATTTGAGCCACTTCAGGACGAGAGAACTCTTTTGGTGGCGCAATGCCATTACCCAACATCTCACGTACCTTGGTACCTGAAAGCAATACGAAGTCATCTTTCTCGTGATCTGGTGCTTCACGCATCATCACCACTTTATTCAACTTCTTAGACCATGCAGTGTGGTCAGCTTCAAAGATCTCGATCTCCATTGCGCCTGCAGGTACTTCATCTTTAAAGATGGTTTGTGCATCGAATGCGCCGTAGTAATCACCAACGCCAGCGTGGTCACGACCAATGATGAAGTGCGTCGCACCCATGTTCTGACGGAAGTAAGCGTGAAGTACTGCCTCACGAGGACCTGCATACAACATGTCGAAACCGTAACCAGTAACCATTGCGCTGTTAGGTGGGAAGTACAACTCAACCATCTTACGAATCGCTGCATCACGAACTGGCGCAGGAATATCACCCGCTTTCAACTTACCCAACAACATGTGGATAACCAAGCCGTCACAACCTAAACGATCCATTGCCATGTGGCACAACTCTTCGTGCGCCAAGTGCATTGGGTTACGGGTCTGGAAGGCAACAATCTTCTTCCAGCCGCGCTCAGCGATTTCGTTACGAATCTCAACTGCGGTACGGAAAGTATCTGGGAATTCAGTTTGGAAGTAGCTGAAGTTCAATACTTGGATTGGGCCTGAAACAGCAATGCGACCTTGTGAGTTGAATGCTGCAACACCTGGGTGCTCAGAATCATCAGTGCGGTAAACCTTGTCGGTCATGATCGCCATCTGCTCAGCAGAGACCTCTTCGATCGCTTCAACATCCATCACAGCTAAAACTGGGTTGCCATCAACGTTAGGATCACGCAAAGCAATACGTTTTGCATCGCCGATCGCATCCGCATTCTCAAGCAAACACATCACAGGCACTGGGAAGAATGAGCCATCACTTAGGGTCATCTTTTCAGCTGCGCCCATTGCATCTGCAACGTTCATGAAACCTTTCAATGGGTTGAAGTAACCCGCACCCATCATGACTGCATTACCTGCAGCCTGTGAGCTGATAATCACTGAAGGCAGTGATTCAGCTTCTTTGCTCAATGCATCATGTTGCGCAACGTCATAAACGAAGCGTGGTTGTAGCTCGTCAGAACCAATTGGCTTGATCATTACTAAATATCCTTCGGTTAGTTTTTTGTTATCAGACATAGGCTATGTCCAATAGGTTGTTAGTCTCTTTGGCAGTGACGTCGTGCAAAAAAACGCAGCAGCGCAATAAATGCCAAAGCGGCTGTATTAGTGATGCGTAATGTACAACACAATAGAAACCTAAAGAGCTAAGGAACTTTATGAGGGCATAAACTCAAATCAGCAGGCACAAAAAAGCCGAGCACGAAGCTCGGCATTATTATGTATGGTGCCCGGGGGCGGAATCGAACCACCGACACGAGGATTTTCAATCCTCTGCTCTACCAACTGAGCTACCCGGGCATATTGCCTGACGTGACCGTCAAGAGGCGCGTATTAAAGCGACATGACAGGGCTACGTCAAGCTAAAACCCTTATTCTGGCTTGAATTCTGGTGGGGTCTCGCCGCCATCGCCAAAAAAGAACTTATCCATCTGCTCTTCGAGAAATTTACGCGCTTTTGGGTCGATCGGACTTAAACGATATTCATTCAGCAACATGGTTTGATGCTTCAACCATTCTGCCCAGCCCTCTTTAGAAACATTCTCAAAAACACGCTGACCCAAATCGCCTGGATACGGTGGTTTATCTAAACCTTCCAGCTCGCGCTTCATTTTTACGCAATTCACCATTGCACCCATGAGAATCTCCTAAGTCAGTTCATCAAGCAGACGCGCAACCGGCGCTGCCAATCCCCGTGCATCGGGGCGGTGTGTGTTATACCAAACGAGATCATTTGCCTCAAAGACCACGCAACCGCGTTTGCGCAGCAGTAATTGCTGCGGATGGATATCTAGATGAAAGTGACTAAAGGTATGGCGCCTAACTGGCAGTTTCTCACCCAAACTCACTTCTAAGCCAAATTGATCGCGACAGAAAGCATCGACACTTTGATCTTCGGGCAATTCAGGAAAGCTCCATAACCCACCCCAAATACCCGTGGGTGGTCGCTGATGAAGTAAGACCTCACCTTGCTCATTACTCAGCACCAACCAATGCGCAGTTCTCACCGGCAATGTTTTTTTAGGTTTTTTGCCTGGATATCGTTGCCAATCATTTTGTACATAGGCTAAACACGCATCGCTCAGCGGGCAGGCATTACATTGGGGTTTTGATCGAGTGCACAAGGTTGCACCAAGATCCATCATCGCTTGCGTATATTCAGCCACACGCTGATCTGGCGTGTAATTTTCAGCAAGCTCCCATAACTGACTCAAAACCTGCGCCTTACCCGGCCATCCATCAATCGCAGCGAAACGCGCCAATACACGTTTCACATTGCCATCCAAAATCGGCGCTCTCAGATTCATCGACAAACTTGCGATCGCACCTGCGGTAGATCGACCAATGCCCGGCAGACTCTCCAACTCAACAGGATCTGTTGGAAACTCGCCTGCCATTTCAGTGCAAACTTGCTGCGCTGTCTTATGGAGATTGCGTGCACGCGCGTAGTAACCAAGGCCTGACCAGTGATGCAGCACATCATCAATCGGCGCATTCGCCAAATCGCATACCGTCGGGAATCGCTGCATGAACTTGTCAAAATAAGGGATCACGGTGCTGACTTGAGTCTGCTGCAACATGATCTCAGATACCCAGGTGCGATACGGCGACACCGATTTCTGCCACGGCAAATTCTTTCGCCCATACAAATCGAACCAATCAAGAACGCGTTGAGAAAAGTCTACTTTGCTTATCGGATTTTCAGCCATCAAGTATGGTAGGTTGATCTCCATTCAAATCGCAATCAAAGCTGACCATGAAGCAACTTCCAATCATCCTTGTGGCTGTTATCAGCATCGCGCTCGGCATTTGGCTAGGCATGCCCGAACAAAAACCGGTGACCGGTTATGAACACCTCGGCGGAGACTTTGTTGTTCAAAGCACTAACGGCGATGTGAAGCTAGAAGATTTCCGCGGAAAAATCGTACCGATTTATTTTGGCTTTGCAGCCTGCCCTGATGTCTGCATTACCGCACTCAGCGGATTGAGCATGGCATTACGTAGCTTGTCACATGATGAGATGGCGCAAATACAACCGCTTTTTATCAGTATCGATCCTGATCGCGACACGCCAGCAAAAGCTGACGAGTATGCGAAATATTTCCACCCTTCGATCATTGGCGCTTCGACAGATGCGGAGAACTTAAAAGCGATCGCAAAACGCTACCTGGTGATCTACGCCAAAGTAGCAATGGAAGACTCCGCGATGAAATACACCATGGATCACAGCTCGAAGATTTATTTTGTCGGTCGTGAGGGCAAGATCCTTTCTACCGCGTCGCATGGCGAATCAGCAGAACAGCTTGCCAAGCAATTAAAAGCGGCGCTTGCTTACTGAGTTAACGCCCTCGCTAGGGTAAAATGCGCCTTTAACAAATTTCTTAACTTTATGAACATCTCTCTCAACGGCAAAACACATTCGCTAGCAGATAACAGTTCGCTCGCTAGTTTAATTGACGCTTTAGAGCTCACCGGCAAACGCATTGCCGTCGAAGTGAATGATGAGCTTGTGCCCCGTAGTGAGCATGCTGATTGCCAACTGAATGAAGGCGATCGCGTTGAGATTGTTCAAGCCATTGGCGGTGGTTAACCCATGACTGATCAAACAGATACTTTGACCATTGCAGGTCGCACCTTTACCTCACGTCTTCTTGTGGGTACCGGCAAATACAAAGATATGACCGAAACGCGTGAAGCGATTGATGCGAGCGGTGCTGAGATTGTGACCATTGCGGTGCGTCGTACGAATCTTGGCCAGAATGCGGATGAGCCGAATATCCTAGAGGTCTTGCCGCCTTCTGAGTTTACTTACTTACCTAATACTGCCGGTTGCTACGATGCAAAGACCGCTGTGCGCACCTGTAAGCTCGCACGTGAATTACTCGATGGACATGACCTAGTTAAGCTAGAAGTGTTGGGTGATGAGAAGACATTGTTCCCTGATGTCATGCAAACCATGAAAGCTGCAGAAGAGCTTATCGCTGATGGATTCAAGATCATGGTTTACACCAACGATGACCCAATTATTGCTCGCGAGCTTGAGGCGATGGGTTGTGTTGCCGTAATGCCACTTGCTGCACCAATTGGCTCAGGTCTTGGCGTGCGCAACAAACTTAACATCATGACCATTGTTGAGAATGCAAAAGTACCTGTACTGGTGGATGCCGGCGTTGGTACCGCATCGGATGCTGCAGTTGCGATGGAGCTAGGCTGCGATGGTGTTTTGATGAATACCGCTATTGCTGCTGCTCAAAAACCTGTTTTGATGGCCTCTGCAATGAAGAAAGCTATTCAAGCTGGTCGCGAAGCTTTCTTAGCCGGTCGCATGCCCGCTAAACGTTTTGCTTCAGCATCATCACCTGTTGATGGTTTGTTCTTCGACTAAGTTATGTCTGCACCGGTTAACGACGATAAACGCCAACGTGCGATTCGCAGCTTTGTGCTGCGCCAAGGTCGACTGACCAAAGGCCAAGAGCGCGCATTCGAATTATTCTGGCCAACACTCGGCATTGATTACGCCACCAAATCACTCGATTGGTCAGTGGTGTTTGGTAACGAGCATCCGGTACACATCGAAATTGGTTTCGGTAACGGTGAATCACTGGCCGAGATGGCGCGTCAAAACCCTGATCGAAATTATCTCGGCATAGAGGTTCATGGGCCTGGTGTCGGTCATCTCTTAATGCGTCTCGAAGAATTTGAATGCACCAACGTGCGCGTGTGCCAGCATGATGCAATTGAGGTGCTGCGTGATATGGTGCCAGATGATTCCTTACGTGGTCTGTATCTTTTCTTTCCCGACCCTTGGCATAAAAAGAAACATCATAAGCGCCGGATTGTGCAACGCAGCTTCTTGGAGCTACTGCATAAAAAACTATCCACCGATGGTTTTTTCCATGCCGCAACCGACTGGGAACCTTATGCTGAACACATGCTAGAGGTTCTCAATGAATCAGCTGATTTATTTAGTAACACTGCAGCAAATGATTTTGTTGAACGTCCTGAAGAGCGTCCGTTAACAAAGTTTGAACAGCGTGGCATTCGCCTAGGTCATGGCGTTTGGGATCTGATCTTTAAGCGCACTTAGATGCAACTTGTTGATATCACGCCGCTGCTCCTTATCGCCTTTCTGGTTTGGCTTTGGTTTGACAGCACTCGTAGCCATGAACTTGCCGTTCAGATCACTTCGCGTCTTTGCTTAAAACATGATGTGCAATTACTCGATGAGACCGTCGCACTTCGTCGCTTAGGTGTTAGCTGGCCACGCGAAGGTTTACGCCTAAAGCGTACCTATCGTTTTGATTACACCATTGAAGGCACTGAGCGCAGAACGGGCTCGTTAGTTCTATTGGGTAGTCGTTTAGCGACCTACCACATCGACTCGCCTAGCCAAGAGACAGTCGTCTCAATCAACTAATCACTTAACGATTTTTAGCGCAGGCTTGCCGCGAGGTGGCGTTGGATCATCAGGTGGTTCAGGCTGATCATCGTCATCATCAATGAACTCAACCTCTTCATAGACTTCGCCATCGCTCGGGAAGAGCATGCCTTCGCCATTCTCTTTGGAGTAAATACCCAATACGGCATCCGGTGGGACAAAGACTTGCTGGGCTTTACCGCCAAAGCGCGCGTTAAAGCTAATAAACTCGTTGCCTAACTCAAGATCCATCACCGCACTGGGGCTGACATTCAGCACAATACGGCCATCATCCACAAACTGTGTTGGCACCTGTGCATCTTCATGCATGGCATCAACAAGCAGGTAAGGTGTCTGATCGTTATCGACCAGCCACTCATACAATGCTCGAATGAGATATGGACGATTGGAAGTCATCGGCTTATTTCTTGCCGCGCATCTCGCGTTCGCCTTCGGTAAGGCTCTTAATGAAACCCGCGCGCTTAAACATAGTCGCTGCATAGGTCAGTACTTGCTTGCTTGCTGCACCGGTCAATTCGATACCGAGAACATCTAAACGCCACAACAGTGGAGCTAAGGTCGCATCAACCAAGGTGTACTCTTCACTCATAAAGAATGGGCTAGCCGCAAAGATTGGCGCTGAAGCAGTGAGTGCTTCTTTCAACTCTTTACGCGCTTTCGTAGCTGCCTTGCCGCCAGCCAAAATATCTTCAGCCATTGGGTACCAATCGCTTTCGATACGACTCATGTACTGACGGATATTTGCACGGGTGACTGGATCAACCGGTAGCAGTGGCGGATGTGGGAAACGCTCATCGATGTATTCACACATCACGCGGGTATCAAACAGCGCCAAGTCACGATCAACCAATGTAGGTACGGTACCGTATGGATTGAGATCAAGTAGGTCTTCCGGCATCGCGGCTGGATCCACATCTTCGATCTCACAAGTCACGTTTTTCTCAGAAAGGACTAGACGGATACGATGGCTGTGAATACTGACCGGGTCAGAAAAAAGGGTCATCACGGTACGTCGATTCGCAGCTTCAGCCATTGTTACTCCTTGCAAGCCTTGCCCAATGCGGACATAAGCTTCTGTCTAGACTCATAAAAAAAGGCGCACAGTATATCAAACTGCGCGCCTTTTGGCTTGCGTTACAGCGCTAACGCCGCGCTAAGCCTTGCGATTACTCGCTTAGTGGACGTCCTTCCACCACTCTTTCTTCGTCATGTATGCGATGACGGTGAAGATCGAGAGGAACAAGATGACCCACAAACCCATCTGCTGGCGCTCAAGCTTATTAGGCTCTGCGATGTAGACCAGATAAGTAGAAAGATCGCGCGCCACCTGATCGAACTCAGCAGAAGACATCTGACCTGGCTTAACCACCTTCAGTGACTCAACGTGCTTTTCTACCTTGTAGCCTTCACCGTGCTTTGCTGCGGCTGCTTCTGCATCCGCTTTGTTATCAAAGCTTTCTACAGCGTGGCCATTGTGCGCCACGTCGTAACGGTAAACCGCTTCTTTAACACCTTCGAGTTCCCACAAAACGTTAGGCATGCCCACGTTCTTAAACACAGTGTTGTTCACACCCATTGGACGCGAAGGATCTGAGTAGAAACCTTTCAGGTAGCTGTAAATCCAATCGGGACCTTTACGAAGACGTGCTTCCAAGGTTAGATCTGGCGCAGGCGCACCAAACCACTTACCCGCATCTTCAGGTGCTAACGCGATAGTCATCAAATCACCCACCTTCTTGTTCTTATCGAACATCAGGTTGTCTTTGATTTCCTCTTCGCTCAGACCCACTTGCTTCATCAACTGATAACGCACGTATTTAGCTGAGTGACAGCCCATGCAGTAGTTAGTGAAGTACTTAGCACCACGCTGAATCGCAGCATGGTTAGTCAGGTCGATATTTGCATCTTCAAGTTGGACAGCTGCACCACCACCTGCAAATGAGGTCAGAGGTAACAGCGCCAGAGCTGCAACTGCAATCAGCTTTTTCATGACGTTACCCTCTCTGGTACTGGCTTGGTTTTATCCAACTTCGAGTAGATAGGCATCAACAAGAAGAAGGCGAAATAAATCGCTGTGAAGATAGGCGCCCAAATAGACGCTTCCACACCCAAGATCATCTCGGTTGAAGCGACAACACCTAGGTAACCCAAGAAGACGAAGGTCACAACAAAGATTGCCAATGCAGTCTTAAAGATTGGGCCTTTGTAGCGGATTGATTTAACAGGGCTGCGATCCAACCAAGGCAGGATAAAGAACAACGCAATTGAACCAAACATCACCAATACGCCTGGGAACTGAGAACCAAACATCGGTGGAACCGCACGCAACATGGCGTAGAACGGCGTGAAGTACCAAACCGGTGCAATATGCTCAGGTGTCTTCAACGGGTTTGCTGGCTCAAAGTTAGGTGCTTCAATGAAGTAGCCACCCATTTCCGGGGCAAAGAAGATTACCGCTGTGAAGAAGATTAAGAACACACCAATACCAAACACGTCTTTGATTGAGTAGTAAGGGTGGAACTTGATGCCATCACGTGGGATGCCATTCTCATCTTTGTTCTTCTTGATCTCGATACCATCTGGGTTGTTTGAGCCAACCTTGTGCAACGCTACGATGTGAACAAACACCAATGCCGCCAAAACAAATGGCAACAAGAAATGCAACGCGAAGAAGCGGTTCAAGGTTGCATCAGAGATAACGTAGTCACCACGAATCCACTCTGACAATGGCTCACCAATGCCGAACGGTACTGCTGCAAACAAGTTAACGATTACCTGTGCACCCCAGTAAGACATCTGACCCCATGGCAACAAGTAACCCATGAATGCCGTTGCCATCATCACTAGGTAGATAACCACACCAATGATCCACAACAACTCACGTGGCTGACGGTATGAGCCGTACATCAAGCCGCGGAACATGTGCAGATACACAACAATAAAGAAGAAGGACGCGCCAGTTGAGTGCATGTAGCGAATCAACCAACCGTAGTCCATGTCGCGCATGATGTACTCGACCGAAGCAAACGCTAAGTCTGCATCTGGCTTATACGCCATCGCTAACCAAACACCTGTAACAATCTGGTTAACCAACATCAGCATCGCAAGCGAGCCGAAGAAGTACCAGAAGTTAAAGTTCTTTGGTGCGTAATAATCAGCTAAGTGCTCGCTCCACACTTTTGACAGTGGGAAACGCTCATCAATCCAATTTAAGAAACTCATGCTGCACCTCCATCAACACCGATCATGATCACGTCATCAGACTTGTACATGTGCGGTGGAATCACCAAGTTAGTTGGTGCTGGAACGCCGGCATAGACACGGCCAGCCAAGTCAAACTTAGAGCCGTGACATGGGCAATAGAAACCACCTTTCCAATCACCACCCAAGTCTGCTGGTGCAACTTCAGGACGGAAAGTTGGTGAACAACCTAAGTGAGTACAGATACCAACAGCCACGAAGTACTTATCTTTAATCGCACGTGTTGCATTAGTGCAATATGCCGGCTGTTGAGGAACAGCAGATGCTGGATCAGCTAAGTTGCCGTCAAGTGACGCCAAGTCTTTGATCATCTCTTCACTACGATGAACAACCCAACATACCTTGCCGCGCCACTTAACGCGCAACAGGCCACCTTCTTCTAAACCACTGAGATTCGCTTCTTCTGGAGCACCGGCGGCTTTCGCACGCGCAGATGGCTGCCAGTTAGCAACGAAAGGGACAGCGGCAAAACCAGCGCCAACCGCTCCGATAACCGACGTTGTCGCGGTCAAGAAGCGGCGCTTTTTCAGGTCTACGCCTTCTGAACTCATTGAAAACTCCCGATAGCCTCACATTTTTATGTCGCTTGCGAGCAGTTGAGGCAAATCATTTCATACGAAAATACTGATAAATCCCGCAATGCGGTCGCGATTCTCTTATATAGGGCGAGGTTGGGTCAAGAAAAGAGGGCTAATCCATGCCAAAAGTTGTTTGGGTTTAGACCGGGTTTGCGATATCGACAAACCGGTGTTCAACACCAAACCGACCCGCCAAATGTTCTCCTAAGGATCTGGCGCCGAATCGCTCGGTCGCATGATGCCCTGCGGCGATATAGGCAATACCCATTTCTCGGGCGGCATGCACGGTAGACTCTGAGATTTCACCACTAATGTAGACATCAGCCCCTGCAGCTTGCGCCTTGTGAATCTGACCTTGAGCCGCTCCTGTACACCAAGCGATCTGCTTTATTGGACGATTTTCGCCAATCACCAAAGGCTCACGCTCGGTGGCCTGTTGCACCCGTGTCGTTAGCTGATCAAGCTCAAGGTTACCTTCTGCCAACCAAATCAATGACTTAGCATCTACTGGGGAGCCTTGAAAGCCAAGCGCCTCACCCAAACCCGCATTATTGCCCAGTGATGTGTGAGCATCCAAAGGCAAGTGATACGCCAACAAGCTGATACCGTTTTTGATCAATTTCGCGATGCGCTGCCCCTTCATGCCAGTCAGTGGCTGAGGCTCACCACGCCAAAAATAGCCGTGATGCACCAGCAGCAACTGCGCTTTTTGCTCGATCGCCGCATCAATCAGCTCTGCGCTTGCCGTTACGCCAGACACAATCTTGGTGACCTCATCGGAAGCTTCAACTTGCAGACCATTTGGGCAATAGTCATCGAAGCTGTGCGCATCTAGCAGCTCGTCGCAATAACGCGTTATCTCCGAAACAGTTGTCATCAGCATTTCCTCGGTTGTCATGACAGCGACCATCAGATTCCGTACCCTATGCTCTTTAAATACAAGCATTGCCAGAGGAACGGCCACTAATGCGACTCTACCGAACTTTCACCTTTGTGTTCACCTCGATTGCGACCGGTCTTGCGGCCGCTTTTTTAGTCTTGGTGTTTAAACCCGACTTTCTTGGCGAGCCACAATACAGCGCCTCACCGGTGATGACCTTGGCGCGTCAAGAAGGCCCCGTCTCTTATGCTGATGCGGTACAAAAAACAGCGCCAGCTGTGGTGAACATTTTTACGACAACATTAACTCGTCGCGAAGCACACCCCTTCTTTTCTGATCCTTTGTTCCGTCGTTTCTTTGGCGAAGAGCTCTCGCAACCCCGTGTCGAGAAACGTAACAACCTAGGCTCAGGCGTGATCGTTAACAAAAATGGTTACATCATTACCAACCACCATGTCATTGAAAATGCCTCGGAGATTCGCGTGGTCTTGCGTGATGGACGCAGCATGGCAGCACGCGTTGTTGGCACCGACCCCGAAACAGATCTCGCAGTTCTTCAAGCCTCTGGTGAAGACTTCCCCGTTGCGCAACTAGGTCGCTCAGAAGATCTGCAGATTGGTGATGTGGTGTTGGCCATCGGTAACGGCTTTGGTCTTGGCCAAACAGTCACCATGGGTATTGTCAGTGCATTGGGCCGTCAGTCATTGGGCTTAACCAGCTATGACAACTTCATCCAAACCGATGCGGCCATTAATCCTGGTAACTCAGGCGGCGCTCTGATTAATCCTTATGGTGATGTGATTGGCATTAACACCGCCATCTATACCAAGAGTGGTGGCTCAGAAGGCGTAGGCTTTGCTATTCCAGCGCAACTGGTAAACAAAGTTTTCAAACAAATTCGCGATAAAGGTCGTGTCGTGCGCGGCTGGATCGGCGTGACTACCACACAAGCCGTAACACCTGAGCTGGCTCAAGCACTTGGACTCGGTGATGCAAAAGGTTTGCTGATCGCACAAATCCTACGCAATGGTCCTGCGGATAAAGCTGGCATAAAGCCTGGTGATGTCATTCAAAAAGTGAATGGTATTGAAGCGAAAACTGCACGCGTTATGGTGGACCTAGTTGCCGACATTCAACCGGGTGAAGATGTGAAGATAGAGCTTACCCGCGATGGAAATTCACAAACTGTGCATGTAGAAGTGATCGAACGACCTACCAATCTGGATTAAGCCGCGATCTCACGCATTGCTGATAAGAACGCATCGTTCTCATCAGGGGTGCCGATAGTTGGGCGTAAGCAATCGATTAACATCGGATGACCGCCATCGAGATTCTTTATCAAGATGCCTTTCGCTTTTAACGCTTCAAACCATGGTCTGGCTTTGCCCTCAGGTGTACGCATCAAAATAAAGTTAGCATCCGATGGGTAAACCTTAACCCCTGATAGCTGACTCAAGCCCTCGATGACTCGATCACGCTCCTTACGTAACAACTGTGTTTGCTCATCAAAGGTCGCTTGATGCTTAAGCGCAAAGTCTGCACTCGCTTGCGTCAGCACATTGATGTTGTATGGCAAGCGCACCTTATCAAATTCATTCAGCCATTCAGCAGGGCCTGCCAACAAACCTAGGCGTAAACCTGCCAATCCCATCTTGGATACCGTACGCATCACAACCAGATTTGGATACTGACCAAGCAATGGCATGAAGCTTTCATCAGTGAATGGCGCGTAGGCCTCATCCACAACGACCAACCCCTCAGCAGCTTCAATGATTTGTTTAATCCCATCAGCATCAAACAAATTAGTGGTTGGGTTATTTGGATAAGCTAAAAAGATAACCGCAGGGTTATGTTCTTTGATTGCAGTCAACATAGCTGCGGTATCTAGCGAAAAATCGTTCGTATCTAAATTAACGCCAACATATTGCATGTCGCAAAACGTCGCGATCATCCGATACATCACAAAGCTTGGCTCAACCGACATCACAGCACGGTTATCGCCAGACAAGCTCATCGCGATCATTTGAATCAGCTCGTCAGAACCATTGCCGAGCATCACACGCATACCCTCTGGCACACCCATGTTCTTTGCAATTTGTTTTGTTAGCGTTTGGGCATGTGGATCAGGATAACGATTCACATTTGTGTGTTTAATCAGCTCTGCCCATTCATCACGCAGCGCATCTGGCCACGTGAATGGATTCTCCATCGCGTCCAACTTAACAAAGCCTGAGGCATCTTGAACATGATAAGCCGAGAGTGCACGTATCTCAGGACGCACCCATTGTTCAGCAAAGGCTTTTGCATCTTTTGTCATGACTTAATCTTTTAAGCGGTATTCCGCAGAACGAGCGTGCGCCTCAAGGCCCTCGCCTCGTGCCAAGATAGATGCGGTACGGCCCAGTGTTTGCGAGCCTTCATCAGACACCATGATCAAGCTTGAGCGCTTTTGAAAATCGTATACGCCAAGTGGCGAGCTGAAACGTGCTGTACGTGATGTTGGCAACACATGGTTAGGTCCCGCGCAGTAATCACCTAGCGATTCACACGTGTGACGACCCATAAAGATGGCGCCCGCATGTTTGATCTTATCGACGTACTTATCAGGCTCAGCCACTGACAGCTCTAAGTGCTCAGGTGAAATAAAGTTACTCACCTTGGCCGCCTCATCCATGTCGCGACAATGAATCAAGGCGCCGCGCGCACGTAATGCGGTCTCAATAATTTCTCGACGCTGCATGGTCGGCAGCAACTTCTCAATGCTGGCTTCAACTTGTTTCAGATAATCTGCATCTGGGCATAACAAAATTGATTGCGCATCTTCATCGTGCTCAGCTTGTGAGAACAAGTCCATCGCCACCCAATCCGGATCTGTTTGGCCATCACAAATCACCAAGATCTCCGAAGGCCCCGCGATCATATCGATGCCAACTTGACCAAATACTGTGCGCTTAGCTGTTGCCACATAGATGTTGCCTGGACCCACAATCTTGTCGACTGGCGGAACAGACTCAGTGCCATATGCTAGGGCAGCAACCGCTTGCGCACCGCCCACGGCAAACACTTTGTCCACTCCGCATACGTGTGCTGCAGCAAGAACAAGTTCGTTCACCTCGCCACGCGGAGTGGGCACCACCATGACCAGCTCTTTCACACCTGCCACTTTAGCGGGCAAGGCATTCATCAATACCGAGGATGGGTAAGCCGCTTTACCGCCAGGCACATACAAGCCAACGCGATCTAAAGGAGTGACCTTCTGACCTAAGACTGTGCCGTCAGCTTCGGTGTACTGCCAGCTGTCCATCTTTTGATGCTCGGCATAGGCTTTGACGCGATCAGCCGCATGCTGCAGCGCTTGTTGCTGTTCAGCACTTAAACCTTCCCAAGCCTGTTTTAAACGTTCTACTGGAATCGCCAAATCACTTGGCGCTTTTGCTTCCCAACCATCAAAACGATTAGTGAAGTCCATGAGTGCTAAATCGCCGCGCGAGCGGATGTCCGCAATGACCTGTTTCACAACATCATTGACTGCATCATCTGAAACAGACTCCCACGCCAACAACTGCTCCAGTTGCGCATCGAAATCAACATCAGTGGTACTAAGCTTACGAATATCTGCCATGTCAGTTACTTTTGTTTGAGAGCTTGGCTGAGAGTATCTACTAAGCCTAAGCAATCGTTATGTTTCATTTTCCAAGACGCTTTGTTCACCACCAGGCGTGAGCTGATATCGCACATATATTCCAGTGGCACTAAACCGTTTGCCTTAAGCGTATTACCCGATTCAACCAAATCGACAATAATGTCAGCTAGCCCAACAATCGGCGCGAGCTCCATAGAGCCGTATAGCTTGATCATTTCGCACTGCTGTCCACGCTTTGCGAAAAAGTCATGTGCTGATTTCACATACTTGGTAGCAACACGTAAACGGCGCTGAGTGATATCGGCATCGGGATAGCCGGCAACCCACATCTCACACTTCGCGATCTGTAGATCAAGCGGCTCATATAAACCTTCACCGCCGTGCTCCATCAAAACGTCCTTACCGGTCACGCCAAAATCTGCCGCACCCCATTGAACATAAGTTGGTACGTCGGTCGCTCGAATCAAAACTAACTTCACATTCTCATGGTTAGTTTCAAGAATTAACTTTCGCGTCTTATCCGCATCTTCGAGCGGACGAATACCCGCTGCTTCAAGCAATGGCAGTGTGTCTTTAAAGATTCGACCTTTCGATAAGGCAATCGTTATTGGCGCTTCAAAATTCATACTCATTAACCTGGCACACGCTGAATACGCGCCCCCAGTCCTTGTAACTTTTCTTCAATATTTTGGTAACCACGATCGACATGATAGATGCGATCTACATGGGTCTCACCCTCTGCCGCCAGTGCAGCGATGATTAAACTTGCTGATGCACGCAGATCTGTCGCCATCACTGGCGCACTGGTTAACTTATCAACCCCACGCACCCTCGCTGTATTACCCTCCACAGCAATGCTAGCGCCCATACGTTGCAACTCTTGCACGTGCATAAAACGGTTTTCAAAGATCGTCTCACGCACCACACCAGCGCCTTCGGCAACGCAATTAAGCGCCATGAACTGCGCCTGCATATCGGTCGGAAACGCAGGATAAGGCGCGGTATGCACATCCACCGCCTTCGCTCGCTTACCGTGCATATCGAGTTCAATCCAGTCATCGCCCAGAGTGATTTCTGCACCAGCATCACGCAGTTTTTGAAGTACCGCATCCAATAAGGTTGGATCGGTATCGCGTGCTTTCACTTTTCCACCGGTGATCGCCGCAGCAACCAAAAAGGTACCGGTCTCAATTCGATCAGGCTGCACCGCATACTCAGCGCCATGCAGCTTCTCAACACCTTCGATAATAATCTTTGAGGTGCCGGCACCGCTGATCTTTGCGCCCATGGCAATCAAGCAATTCGCAAGATCAACCACTTCTGGCTCACGTGCTGCATTCTCAAGAATCGTAGTGCCCTCAGCGAGGGTCGCTGCCATCATTAAGTTCTCGGTACCTGTCACGGTGACGATCTCGAAAACGATAGTCGCGCCTTTCAAACGATCCGCTTTGGCATGCACGATGCCGTTTTTAACCTCAATCTCGGCGCCCATCGCACGCAGGCCATCAATGTGCAAATTCACCGGACGCGAGCCAATCGCACAACCACCCGGCAGAGAAACATCTGCCTTGCCGCAACGTGCTAATAAAGGCCCAAGTACTAAGATCGAAGCACGCATGGTCTTTACTAGCTCATACGGCGCGACTGGGTTAGAGATGGTCGAGGCATCCACCTCGATGGTCATCCGCTCACCAATGGTCAGCTCAACACCCATCTGCGACAAAAGCTCCATACTGGTGGTGATATCTTGCAGATGAGGCACATTCGTCACCGTCATTGGCGTTTCCGCCAACAAGGTAGCCGCCACAATAGGCAATGCCGCATTTTTTGCGCCGGAGATACGTACTTCGCCGTTCAACGGACGCCCGCCAGTGATAACTAACTTATCCACCTAAATCGTCTTCTTTTGTGATGTGTTGGCTTTTCAACCGAGAAAGTGCGCAATGATAAAGAAAATCAGCGCTTTAAGGGGGATTTCTTGCGTTTTGTCGCTATCCCAGAGCTCAGATCAGATGCAGCGCGTTGCAAGAAAGGTGCGCCAAGTCTTCGAGTTCTTTCGGCACGTGCACAAAGGACACCGAGGTGCCTATTTTCAACGCATCTGCCTTCAGCTCAACAATCATTGCTAAAGCAGCACTGTTACATGACACCACATCCTGCAATGAGACCGTCACATCCGATGCCTTCGGCAGCCAAGTGATTAGCTGATCATAAAGTGCTGGCACCGTATCGAAATCCACTACGCCACTCAGTGTCGCGTTGCGTTCATCAACGGGAGTTAGCGCAGCTTTATTCATTTTGAGTTGTTTTTATCCGCCAAGGTCTGAATCAAAGCATCGATGCCCAAAGCCATACGATCTTTACCCTTTGATTTAGCGGCACCCATCTGAATCTCACGCGCAAAGCTGCTGCGGTAGGTTGTCACCAAGCTAATGCCATCGATAACCACATCGGTCACCATCCAACCGTTATCACGCAGCTTCAATCGGTAATTAACTGGAATAGGCGGGCCACCTGCAGCAGCAATCTTGGTTGGTACCATAGCGCGGTCTGAACCCGCTTCCATGTTCATAGGGGGATATTCGATCTCTTGACCTGAATAACCCAGTAACGCTGTTGCGTAAGTACCGACCAACAACTCCTTAAATTCATTCACTAAACGCGTCTGCTGCTCATCCGAGGTATTACGCCAAAAACGCCCCATCGCAGACTGCGCCATTGCTTTGAAATCGAAGTAAGGAACAATCAATCGCTCAACAAGCGGATAAATCAACTTAGGGTTCTGCTCAAGGTTGGTTTTATTTAAGGTGACCTCAGCCAGTACCTTGTTAGCCGTATTCTTAACAACCTGCTGTGGATCATCAGCTGCGACAACCAACGTACTCCAGAAGAACGCAAGCAAAACAAAAAGATTCAGCTTTAAACGCATTATTTATCCCCTTCACTCGCCTTGCTAAACAAGAACTGACCAATCACTTCTTCAAGTACCAACGCTGATTGCGTGATCATGATCTCGCTACCTTCTTTTAAGGGATCTTCTGCGCCACCTGGGTCAAGACCAATATACTGCTCACCCAATAAGCCCGCTGTCAGAATCTTGGCAAAGGTATCTTCAGGAATCTTACCGGTGTAGGTAGTTTGAATATCTAAGCCGACACGAGCACGGAAAGACTCAGGGTCGTAAACAATCGATGTCACTCGACCCACCTCAACACCCGCCATCGTGACAGGGGCTTTGGTTTTTAGACCACCAATGTTGTCGAAGTTCGCTGTGACATGAAAAGTATCACCGGTGTATGAGGTGCCCAGGTTACTTACCTGCATCGATAGCCAAAATAACGCCACAATGCCGGCTAACATAAAACCGCCAACCCAAATTTCTATCACTTTTGATTTGTTCATCGTTTTTCCCGAATCACTCAGTCAACTTAACCAAACATCAACGCTGTTAGGACAAAATCAAGTCCCAATACCGCCAATGATGAATGTACTACGGTGCGTGTCGTTGCTCGACTCACACCCTCGGATGTTGGTATGCAGTCGTAACCTTGATAGATCGCTATCCAAGTACAAACAAAACCAAACACCACCGATTTAATAAAACCATTTACCAGGTCATCGCTAAAGTCGATGCCGCCTTGCATGCCATTCCAGAAGGCCGCCTGATCGACACCTAACATGCCGCCACCCACAAGCCAGCCACCGAAAATACCCAAGCAGCTAAACATAGCTGCGAGCAAAGGGACTGAAATCAGGCCAGCAAAAAAGCGAGGTGATAACACGCGATGCTTTGGGTCAACTGCCATCATTTCAAGACCTGATAGTTGCTCGGTCGCTTTCATCAGGCCAATCTCAGCAGTCAACGCAGAACCTGCTCGGCCCGCAAACAACAATGCTGTTAGCACAGGGCCTAATTCACGCACCAAAGAGGCAGCCACCATCAAACCCAACGCTGTCTCACCACCAAAGCGCGAGAGAATGTAATAACCCTGAAGGCCTAACACCATGCCAACAAACAAGCCGGCAACCGCAATGATCAAAATAGTAAGAACACCAACCGAATACAGCTGATCGATTAACAGGCGTGGACGACGAATGATGTCATTCAACCCTGCCAACATGTTCAAGATCAGTAAGTGCGCGCGACCGATACTCGATAAAGCACTCACGCCAACGCTACCGAGTTGAGCTAGAACACGTGTGATCACAAACAAGCTCCAAGGTCGTTAGCCAAATCATCAGCAGGAAAATGGAAAGGCACAGGACCATCAGGCAGGCCTTTAATGAACTGCTGTGTCCACTCACCACCCTGAGATCTGAGTTGCTCAGGACTACCCGACTCAACCACCTTGCCTTCCGAGATCACATAAACCCAGTCAGCTATTTGCATAGTTTCCGCCACATCATGAGACACCATGAGGCTTGAGATTCGGGCTGCATCATTCAATTTACGAATCAGTTGTACCAAAACGCCCATTGAGATGGGATCTTGTCCAGTGAACGGCTCGTCATACATGATCATCATGGGGTCTAGCGCAATGGCACGCGCAAGTGCTACACGTCTTGCCATACCACCCGACAATTCCGATGGCATCAAATCACGCGCTCCGCGTAAACCAACAGCTTCTAACTTTAAAAGTACCAGCTTGCGAATCATCGACTCACTCAGCTTAGTGTGCTCACGCAACGGAAACGCTACATTGTCGAAAACCGTCAAATCTGTCAGCAAAGCACCACTTTGAAAAAGCATGCCCATGCGCATACGTAGCTGATACAAGGCCTTGTTATTGAGCGCATTGACGTGTTGGCCGTCGACGTAAATATCACCTGAATCTGGCTGTAATTGGCCGCCGATCAGCTTCAATAACGTTGTTTTACCCGTGCCAGATGGCCCCATGATCGCGGTCACTTTTCCACGTGGGATATCCATGTTGATGCCGTCAAAAATCTTGCGACTACCTCGACTGAAGTGAAGATCACGAATTTGGACTAAAGGCGTCTGATTGGTACTGGTAACGTCGTTCAAAAGCGGGCACAAAGAATAGATTTGAAGATAAGCATTCTCTTAATAAGGATAGCGCAGGTCAAGCTACACCCAGTAATTGCGTCAATGTTTTAAGCTCCGCGATGCTGTGCGGATCGCTAATTTCTGGATCTAAGATCAAAGCGTCGAGTTCCTTCGGCAATTTTTGCAACGATTCTCGCATTGAACGCAGATCCGTTTGCGCATAATCCAAAAATACTAACCGTGGCTGATCAGGCTCGCCCCAACAGCCATCACCCATGTCATACCAACAACAATCATTATCAGAATTTACAGCCGATTCTGGTAACAAAAACGCGCCAAGATACTCGTCAAGCACATCAAGATGTTTAGCACTCACATCAGCAACCGCATCGGCTTTAAGATAAAAACGGAAATAGTCCGGTAGGTCGTCGCACCATTCCTCAAGGTCTTCAGTATCTATCGCATGCAACTGATCAGCGCTCAACACTAAGGCATCCGCATCGTTGCTGTAATAAGCCAATTGCCAATCTTCAGGTAGATCCTCTGGGAAATAGTCTGACCATAGGAGCGGCCAGCCGGAAAATCCTATTAACAGTCGATCGCTCAAGCGAGACTCCTCAAAGATGCGTTAGAGTCTACGCATGGCAGACATACTCGCGTTTAAAAAACCCAAACTGAGTGAGAAACACAAAGGCAATACCTTGTGTCGCTCCGGTCATCATAAATGGTCTGTGGATACGACGACGCAATTTGATAGCAAGGCAGGCAAGCTTGTCACTAAAGAACACTGCAAACGATGCGGCAAAACCCGCACTCGTGGCACCTGACCTAGATTCCCAGGCGCTTATCCCGCAGAATGCGCCTCGAAATTTTAACTCGCGAGATAGTTCATGCTCTTAGCTAGCGCTGGCATTTTATTCGGTCTGCTCATCTTAATATGGGGCGCTGACCGCTTTGTTGCTGGCGCCGCAGGACTTTCGCGCAACCTCGGTGTATCACCACTGGTGATTGGCCTGACCGTGGTTGCCTTTGGCACCTCAGCACCCGAAATGATGGTCTCTTTGATGGCTGCCTTAGATGGTGCACCTGGCATTGCCATTGGTAATGCCATTGGCTCTAACATCGCCAACATCGGCCTGATCCTTGGTGCTACCGCCGTTGTTGCGCCTTTGACTTACCACTCACGCGTGCTGAAAAGTGAATATCCCATCCTGTTAATGGTGAGCTTAGGTATTGCCACACTTTTAATAGATGCTGAGATTTCTCCCATCGATGGCGCCCTCATGATTGCAGGTCTTGGCTTTGTGCTTTGGCGCACCTTAAAGCTCGCGACAAGCAGCACACAAGACCCGATCACCGAAGAATATGCCG
>VMDJ01000165.1 GCA_008080925.1 Gammaproteobacteria bacterium | reverse complement strand
CAAAGGGCTGAATGTCACGGTCCCGTTTAAAGAAGATGCGTTTGCAATGGTCGATCGGCTCGAGCCGCGCGCTCAACAAGCCGGCGCAGTCAATACGCTGTGGTTTGAGGGCGACAGCATTGTGGGTGATAACACTGATGGTGTTGGCTTGGTCAGTGACTTGGGCTGTAACCACTTCTTTAATTTTGCTAACGCGCGCATTTTGCTGCTTGGTGCTGGGGGTGCATCCCGCGGCGTGTTGTTCCCATTGCTTGATCAACAGCCTTCGCAGATCGTCATTGCTAACCGCACCGTGAGTAAAGCAGAAGCGCTAGCCAGGCTAGCGAATAACGACAAGGTCACAGCCTGTGGTTTTGATGCGTTAGCCGGTCAGCAATTTGATTTGATTATCAATGGCACCGCAGCAGGTCTGTCAGCAGAGGTACCACCTATTCCGGATGATTGCTTAGCGAGTGGTGGCTGGACTTACGACATGATGTACAGCACCGAGCCCACCGCATTTGTGAAGTGGGGGCAGGCACATGGTGCGGCAAAAGCGCTTGATGGATTAGGTATGTTGGTCGAACAAGCCGCAGCGGCATTTAAAATTTGGCGCGGCGTTGCACCCGATACCGAGTCTGTGATTGCGGCGTTGCGTTAAGCCATGTGGCGATTCTTTAAGCGCACATAATGCGCGGCAGAATATTTCAGATACTCAAACTCTTTTTCAGATAGCTCGCGTGAAGGCTTAGCAGGACTGCCGGTATAGAGGTGGCCGCTTTTCAAACGTTTGCCGGGCGGCACTAGCGCGCCAGCACCCAGAATCACATCATCTTCAATCACCGCTTGGTCCATCACGATTGCGCCCATGCCAACTAATACACGATTGCCAATGGTGCAGCCATGCAAAATCACACGATGACCAACCGTCACATCATTTCCAATGATGAGCGGACTGCCGCCAGGCAGGTATTCGCTGTCGTGGCTGTTGTGCAGCATGCTGAGATCTTGGATGTTACTGCGCTCGCCAATACGAATCGCGTGTACATCGCCGCGAATCACCGTGCCGGGCCAAACGCTACTGTCAGCAAAGATTTTCACATCGCCGATGACCGTACAGGTCTTATCCAGATAAGCCGTGTCAGCGATCTGCGGCTCGTGATCTTCAAAGGTTCGGATGTCTGACATGATGACCTCAGCAATAACGTGGAACTGACTATAGCAGTCAGGGTCAGAATAAGAACATGACAAACGCTGCTTTCCATCGGTGGGCATGCGAAAATTCACGGATTAAACACAAGAAAAGAAGACCTATGAATAACCCCTTATTGGATTTCTCTGGATTACCTAAATTTTCGACGATTGAACCGTCGCATGTTGAGCCTGCTATCGATGAGCTGCTCAAACGTAATCGCGAACGTATCGCTGGGTTGCTCGAATCGATTGATCGGCCGACGTGGGAGAATTTCATCGAGCCCATGGACCAATGGGATGATGAGTTAGAGCGCGCATGGTCGCCGGTCTCGCATATGAACTCAGTGGTTAATTCCGATGCGTTACGCGAAGCCTATAACGCCTGTTTACCAAAGCTGTCTGACTATGCAACAGAGATGGGTCAAAACGAAGCCTTGTATGCGATGTATAAAAAGCTGGCAGACAGTGATCAGTCGTTTGATGAAGGCCAACGTAAAGTATTGGATAACGCGTTACGCGACTTCCAATTATCGGGCATCGCACTGAGTGACGATAAGAAAGCGCGGTATAAAGAAATTACCCAAGCGCTATCGCAACTCACCAGTAAGTTCTCTGAAAATGTTTTAGATGTCACCAATGCGTGGTCAAAGGTGATTAGTGATAAAGCTGAGCTTGCCGGCTTGCCTGATTCTGCATTGGCACTAGCGGAGCAAACGGCACAGCAACGCGAACTTGAAGGTTATGTCTTCACCTTAGATTACCCATCGTTCTATCCTGTCATGACGTATTGTGAAAATCGTGATCTGCGACATGAGTTTTATAAAGCGTATAACACGCGTGCATCAGACCAAGGTCCACATGATCCGGCGTTTGATAACACGCAACTGATGGACCAGATCTTAGGCTTGCGCCATGAAAAAGCGCAGCTATTAGGTTTTGATAACTATGCTGAACGTTCATTGGCGACAAAAATGGCGCACTCCACCGAGCAAGTGATGAGCTTCTTAGAGGACTTGGCAAAACAATCTAAGCCACAAGCAGTGCAAGAGCTAAGTGAGTTGCGCGCGTTTGCGAAAGAACAAGGCCATGATGATTTGCAGCCGTGGGATGTTGCGTTCTTCTCAGAAAAGCTTCGTCAACAGCGCTACAGCGTTAGCCAAGAAGAAGTGAAGCCTTACTTCCCAGAGACAAAAGTTGTTCCTGGCATGTTTGCGGTCGTCAGTCGTTTATATGGCGTCGAGTTTGTTGAAAAGAGTGACGTTGATGTTTGGCATAAAGACGTTAAGTTCTATGAGATTAAGGATCAGCAAGGCGAGGTCTTAGGTCAGTTCTACTTTGATTTGTACGCACGTCAAAATAAGCGCGGTGGCGCATGGATGGACACCTGTCAGTCACGCTTAGTCACGTCTAAGCATCGCCAAATTCCTGTGGCTTATATGACGTGTAATTTCACGCCGCCAGTAGGTGGTAAGCCTGCATTGTTAACGCATGATGAAGTCGAAACCTTATTCCATGAGTTTGGCCATGGTCTGCATCACATGTTGACTCAGGTCGACTATCCTGCGATTGCCGGTATCAATGGTGTTGCATGGGATGCGGTTGAGCTACCCTCACAATTTATGGAGAACTATTGTTGGGAGCGTGAAGCACTGGATCTAATCTCAGGCCACGTCGATAGCAATGAGCCTATCCCAGAAGACTTGTACCAACGCATGTTGGCGGCAAAGAATTTCCAATCCGCGATGATGATGGTTCGTCAATTAGAGTTCTCATTATTCGATATGCGTATCCATCAAGAATACGATGCGAACAAAGGTGGACGCGTTGAAGAGATTCTTGCGGATGTCCGCAAGATGGTTGCGGTGATTAATCCGCCTGAGTGGCATCGCTTTGCACAAGGTTTCACGCATATTTTTGCTGGTGGTTATGCTGCGGGGTATTACAGCTACAAGTGGGCTGAGGTGTTATCCGCTGATGCTTTCTCGCGCTTTGAAGAAGAGGGTGTGTTTAATCGCTCGACCGGTGAGTCTTTCTTAAAAGAGATTATTTCGCAGGGCGGCCTACGTGATGCGGATGAGTTATTTAAAGCGTTCCGTGGTCGTGAACCATCAGTGGATGCCTTGTTGCGCCATTCGGGTATTGCCGCATGAGTGACCACCTCGAACCTGAAGAGCTCGACAAGCTACAAAGCGCATTGGTTGAGCACATCGAAGAATCACACAGTATGCCATTGGATGTGGCACACGGGTTCTTAACTGCAGTTGCCGCTCATCCCGAGGTCATTTCATTAGCCGATGCGCGCCGACGCATTATGGGGCATCTTGAAGATATCGATGGCATTGATCCTTTATTGGTTAAGTTTCAAGACCAGCTGATGCGTGATTTAGAAACCGGCGACTACGGCCCATTGATCATGCAGTACCCGCGTGAGGATGGCAGTTATCTACCCATTCCCTATGGTTGGTGTGAGGGCTATGCCGAGGGATTGGGTGAGCTTGATGATAGTGCCCAGCAGAAAGCGATGGATGATCCACAATCGAATCAATTCCTAGCCATTATCTTTGCGTTCAATCTCTATAAAGAAAGCGATATGTTCGACCCACCAGATGAAGATTCTCACCGAGATATGGTGAGTAAGCTTGGAGAAGCGGCGGTAGGCCTGTATCGTTGGTGGTTGAATAAAGAGCAAAGAACCCTTCAATGACCAAATTTCTTATTGCCATCATGATTAGCTGCTTAAGTGTTGCACATGCCGCTTATGTGACTGATCAACTTGCTGCTGGCTTGTACAGCGACAAGTCTTTAAGTGGCGATCCAATCAAAGTTGTTACTACTGGGCAACCCTTGGAAGTGTTGTCGCGTGATGGCAAAGGCGTACAAGTTCGTTTGAGCGATAAAACCGAAGGCTGGATCGATGAGTCTTATGTTAGTGACAAGAAGCCTGCCGAAGTGAAGCTTCTCGAAGTGCAAGCAGAGTTACGCCAGTTAAAGAACAGCAAGACATTGGCTGCTGCGAAAGATGCTGTAACCAGCTTACCCAGTGTGCGTGAAGCTAAGTTAAAACAAGCACTCAAAGAAGCAGAAGATAAGCTGAATAGCTTTAAAACGGTTGAGGCAGAACTGAAGGTTGCAAGACAGCAACAGCTCGAACTTGAAACGCTTAAAGAAAAACTGAGTGTGATTCGTGAAGCAGTCAGCGTAGATAAAGTCGCAAAAGAAGATGTGGACTTACCTGTTTGGCAACAGATGTGGTTTGCTGCAATCAGCGTAGTGATCCTATTGTTTGTCGGTATAGCTATAGGGGCTTATGTGATTGATGCTCGGATGCGAAAACGCATGGGCGGTATTCGAATATAAATAAGGGCGCTTAGCGCCCTTTTTTATTTCTTCAGTTTTGAGTCATCTGCATAATCGAATGAGTCGTAGTGCATATTGTCATCTGATACGCCAGCGGCTAAGAACGCATCTCTACCTGACTTCACCATAACGGGCGGGCCCGCCATATAGATATCGTGATCAGCAAGGTTGTTGATATCAGCTAAAACAGCTTCGTGTACATAGCCCGTGCGACCTTCCCAATCGGCATCCGGTTCGGATAACACAGGGATAAACTTAAAATGATCAAAGCCGGCTTCCCATGTCTTTGGTAATTCAGGCAAATACAGATCACGTTTAGAGCGTACGCCCCAATACAGTGTCATAGGTCGAGAGATGCCCATATGGAGGGCGTGTTCAATCTGACCTTTCAATGGCGCAAAGCCAGTACCACCACCCATGAAGATCATGGGACGTTGTGACTTTTCATCTAGAACAAAAGAGCCATGCGGCGCTTCGATACGCAAGATGGCTTTTTCTTCCATTTGCGAGAAGGCCCAATCGGTGAACTTGCCACCATCTACGTGGCGAATGTGTAGCTCAATAAACGCATCGTCATGTGGCGCATTGGCGATAGAGAATGCACGATGGCGGCCATCGGCTAAAACAAACTCAATGTACTGTCCGGCTCTGAATTGCAGACGTTGGCCATCAGGCAGTTTAAGCAGCAGGCGAATCACATCGTGTGCAAGGTGATCGATTTGATGCACGCGACAAGGCAGCATACGCACCTTGATCTCATCCTTTTGACCAATGGTTTTTACCTCAAGGGTGACATCACCTTCAGGCTTACAGGCACAAGGCAGACAAATATTTGGATTCGTGGTGTCTAGGGCAATGGGCTCACCATAGGGGTAGCTGATCTCACCTTCAACGATGTTTGCCACACAAGCACCACAGCGACCACTGCGACAACCGTAAGGCATCGCAACGCCTTGGCGGATCGCCGAATCCAAAATGGCTTCACCGGGATTAACGGTGAACTGCTCACCACTTGGCTTTAGTGTGATCGTAAAACTCATAGAAACTCAAAGGTCAGAATGCGAGAATCTGCGCATTCTCTAAGAAAAGACTCTGGATTAAAACCTAAGGCGACCATGTTAATCGTAGGATGCGGCTATATCGGGCAGCGAATGGCCCAACAACTCATTCAAAATCAACAAGCAGTCACGGGCGTTGTGCGCAGTGAAGCTAGCCTTCATGCGTTGCAGCAATTAGGTATCAACAGCATCCAGTGTGATTTGGATCAGGCAAGTTTGCCGCAACACAGCACCCAAGATGAAACGCTGATGGTGTGTATGCCGCCACCTGCTGTGGGCACAGACGATACCCGCACTAGTCAATTGATTGAGGGATTTGCACACAGCGGCCAGCCAACGCGTGTGGTGTATTTAAGTACGACAGGCGTGTATGGCGACTGTCATGGTGAATGGGTTGATGAGACATGGCCGGCTAAACCTGAGGTCGATCGTGCGAAGCGCCGTTGGTCAGCTGAGCAGCAATGGCAGGCATGGCGTGAGCAGACGGGCGGTGAGTTAATTATTTTGCGTGTTGCAGGCATCTACGGCCCTGATAAATTGCCATTGATGCGCTTACGTAAAAAACTGCCGATGGTTTCGGAAGTGGATGCACCTTGGACGAACCGTATTCATGCCGATGATTTAGTTAACGCATTACTAACCGCCGCTGAAAAGGGCGAAAGTGGTGCTGTGTATAACGCCTGCGATGGGCAGCCGGGCAATATGACCGACTACTTTAATCAGGTTGCTGATCTTGCCGGCTTAGAGCGACCACGCATTATCTCAATGGATGAAGCGCGAACCGAATTATCAGATGGGTTGCTGTCGTATCTTTCTGAGTCGCGCCGTTTGAGTAATCGCAAGCTCGTTGAAGAGCTTGGTGTTTCGTTTAAGTACCCAACACTAGAGGAAGGCTTGCCTAGCTGCTTTTAAGGTTTGTCGAGTCCTAGCGATTCCCACATCGCATCAACACGCGCTTTAACTTCGGCATCCATCACAATGGGTGTTCCCCATTCGCGATTCGTTTCTCCTGGCATTTTATTTGTCGCATCCATACCCATTTTACCGCCGAGCCCTGAGATTGGTGAAGCAAAGTCGAGATAATCAATCGGTGTGTTTTCAACAAGCGTGGTATCGCGCACAGGATCCATACGTGTGGTCATTGCCCAGATGACATCTTTCCAATCGCGAGTATTTACATCGTCATCAACCACGACAACAAACTTGGTGTACATAAACTGCCGCAAGAAAGACCACACGCCAAACATCACGCGCTTGGCATGACCTGGGTATTGTTTCTTAATGCTGACGACTGCCATGCGATAAGAGCAGCCTTCTGGTGGTAAATAGAAATCAGTGATCTCTGGAAACTGTTTTTGCAATAAAGGGACGAAGACCTCGTTTAGTGCAACGCCAAGAATGGCTGGCTCATCCGGTGGGCGTCCCGTGTAAGTGCTGTGATAGATCGGCTTATCACGATGAGTAATGCGATCAATCGTGAACACAGGAAACTCATCCACTTCATTGTAGTAACCGGTGTGATCACCAAACGGACCTTCTGGCGCATTATCGTTGGGATGCAGATGGCCTTCTAAAACAAACTCCGCAGAAGCTGGCACTTGCAGATCATTGCCAACACATTGGGTCAGTTCAGTGCGACTGCCACGAAGCAATCCAGCAAATGCATATTCAGAGAGCGTATCGGGCACGGGGGTGACCGCGCCTAAGATAGTTGCAGGGTCTGCGCCTAGTGCGACTGAAATAGGAAAGGGCTCGCCAGGATGCTTCTGTTGCCAATCACGAAAATCGAGCGCGCCACCGCGATGGGCTAACCAACGCATGATCACGCGGTTCTTGCCAATGACCTGCATGCGATAGATGCCAAGGTTTTGGCGAGGCTTCTCTGGACCTCGTGTTATCACTAAGCCCCACGTGATCAGTGGCCCTGCATCACCAGGCCAGCAGGTTTGCACCGGGATATTTTTAAGATCGACATCATCACCTTCGATCACATGTTGCTGACATGCCGCGTTTTTAATCTTCTTCGGTGCCATGTCGAGCACCTTTTTAAACATCGGCAATTGCTTCCAGGCATCTTTCATCCCCTTCGGAGGACTAGGCTCTTTGAGCATCGCAAGCAGCTTACCGATCTCACGCAGTGCCTCGACCTTGTCTTCGCCCATGCCCATCGCCACACGCTTCGGCGTGCCAAATAGATTGCCCAACACAGGCGTTGATGAGCCCTTAACGTTTTCAAATAACAACGCAGGGCCTTCAGCGCGTAATACGCGATCACAGATCTCGGTCATTTCGAGATAAGGATCAACTTCTTGTTGAATGCGTTTGAGTTCACCTTGCGCTTCGAGTTGCGCAATGAAATCGCGAAGATCTTTGTATTTCATAAAACTTACTGTGCGTCAGAAGTACGCGGATGATGTCCGATATGTTCTGGCAAGGCGATCAACTGATCATCATGCTCAAGCGAGACCGCTTGACGATAAATGCTTAAGGCTTTTTCTGGTTCGTCCATGTGCTCGAGTAACCGAGCTAGCTCTCGGTAAGCAGCCACCGGGCCGTCATTACCCACGCTGGCTTCAAGATAGGCACGGGCTTTGCCCCATAATTGCGAACGCAAACATAATCGACCAAGACTTAAAAGTAGCGTTGCATCATTGGGGTATTTTTTAAGGTAAGCCTCAACGCGCGATAAGTGCTTCGCAGCATTAGGACATTCAAGCTGACCATACAACTCAACCAGTTCAACATCCCATCCTCGCTTAAGCGCTTGGCGTAAAAGCTCTTCCGCTTCCTGGTGGCGCTCACGTTCTTGCAAGTAACTGGCGTAGTCAGCAATCAGTGCAGGGTCTTCGCGTAACACTTTAGGCACATTGCGCCAGCGATAGCTGAGTTGTTCGGGATCCTTGTCTAAAAAGCTCGCCTCTAGTAACTTTTTATACGCTTTCTTTTCCAGCGACTTGAGCTGCTCAGCAGAAGCGACTTTGCGCTTTCGAAGCTCTGGCATTAATTCGCTTAAACGCTCCCAATCGCCCACTTGATCATAAAGATCCATCAGTAAGCGCAACACATAGGTGTGGTTCGGTGCGACATCACGCAGGTGACGAAGAGTATCTAAGGCTTGATCAAGCTGGTGATCTGCCATTTGCAGTTCTGCTTGAGTAATACTGACAGCCACATCAGCTGAGGGCATATGTTTATGTGCTAGGCGAATGTAACTATCACGACGCTCATGCGCGCCTTGCAGTTGTGCTGCGCGAGCAGCAGCAAGGTAGTTCAATAAAGGCGTCTCTGAACGATCAGCAAATTTCACCAAACGTTTTTCAGCTTTACGCCATTGGCCTTCAGATAATTCAAGCAAGCCACGGGTCATTGCGTTCTGTGCAGCACGGTTGCCACGACGTTGCGACCAATCTTTCACATCTGAGGGTAGGCGGTAGAAGCGTACCAATGCGCGAATGCTGAAATACATCACCGCAAAGAGCATCGCGATAATGATCAGCAATAAGACCAAGCTCATCTCAACGGTATATACACCGAAGGCCAACATGACATAGCCGTTATCACGTGTTGCGATGACGCCAATGCCAGCACCAAGTAGGATGACTAGCCAGATCTTAAGCAAACGTGTCATTGAGTCACGCTCGGCATCAGGTTCATCATAGGCGGCGCGATGGGTCCGCTAGGCGCAACTGGCTGCGTTGGATTGCCACCACGTGAGAGATCTTCAGTTAGCTTTTTACGTAACTGTAATTCATACAGAGAGCGACTCAGATCAGGCAGGCTAGGTTTGATGTTGATAGCTTTGAGTTCGTTGACCGCATTCAACATCGCTTGTGCCAACTGATGACCTGGGTCGAAGTAAGTGCCAAGCCAATTGGCAATCGTATTTAAATTATCTTGAAACAGTGCTTGGTCGCCTTTCGCAACCGCCAAGCGAGCCCCTTCAAGTTGCAGACGAAGGTTTTCGTAAAGGAAGTACTGTTGCTCTGGCGCCAGCATTGCTTGTTGCGGTTGATCATTACGACGCACACGAATCGTGTTTTTAAAACCAGTAATTAAATTATCGAGCAGTGAGTCCCAGGTTCGCGCCTGGCCATCGGTTTTTGCGGCATCAGTGGTTGGTTCACTCGTCGTGCCGAGAGTGTTCTTAGTGAGCTTGAGCTGAGGCACTTGATCAATTAATGCACCCAGCTTGGCTGATAGGCCCGCAACATCGGGTAACGATGTGCTGTCAATTGTGTTGATATCACGTGCTATCTGTTCACGAACCGCCAGCCAACCTGGATCACGCGTATCACGCAAACGTTGATCAGCGAGTAACAGCGCTTCACGGGCGGTGGCCAAATCACGTTCT
Organism: Gammaproteobacteria bacterium; assembly: GCA_008080925.1. Taxonomy (GTDB): domain Bacteria; phylum Pseudomonadota; class Gammaproteobacteria; order Chromatiales; family Chromatiaceae; genus VMDJ01. The sequence continues at coordinate 28,495 of VMDJ01000165.1, read as the reverse complement.
AACGAAATGCGATGACTAGCAAGACGCAATAGATACTCTGCTTCAGACACCATCCACTGACCATTGTCTGAGCGTAGATGCATTTTCATTTCATCGAGACGCGCAAGCAGGGCTTGTTCACGCGATTGCAGCGTGTTTTGATCTAAAGCGAGTTTAGTTTGTTGTTCGGAGAGCTGAGCACGCGTTTCTTCGATGATCTTTTGTTGCTGCGCAGTGGTTTGATTAACTTGATCTACCTGACTCGCTTGCGAGCGTGCTTGTTGTTGCGTTTGTTGCAAGGCCGCAGTGAGTTGCGCTTGACGGTTTTGGCTCTGTTGGAATTTCGCACTGAGTGCGTTTAGCTCTTCAGCAGTGCTTTGCGTTGATTGATAAGCAAAAACTAAAGCGCCAATGGCAAACCCTAATGCCACAAGAGTGGTGATGAGCAAGAGTGGGAATTTTTTCTTCGAAGGTTGCGCTGTGTTTGGCTCAGTCGCTGAGTCCATTTCAGGTCCAGATTCAGGTTCTGGAGTGACATCGATGACGACGTTTTCTTTATCTTTGGGCTCGGTCATATCAGCGTCAAAACTCTACCGGATTGTCTTGCCCATAAGACTAGCAAAGGCAGTGGTCTGCGTCTTGTTCTATTGCGCTTTAAGTAACTCGCGATTGATCTCGCAGACCGTTTTAAGTAAAGCCGCATCCGATGGTTGGTCGCTGACATAAATGGCCTCGCAACCCATCTCGTCAGCGTATTCAGCAATACGCTCGCTGATCACCGCTATTGGTGTTTGCTTGAGTCGCTCAACACCTTCGTCGCCGATCAGATGACATAGGTTTTTAAGGAGCTCGACACTGGTCACGGTGACCACATCAACCCAGCTCGACCAATTTTGAACCAGATTACTGGCATTTCGCTGCGGTAATTGGCGACGGTATGCCTCCGCATAGCTCACGCTAGCGCCACGCTCAGTCAGGGTGTCTTTGAGAAGTTCACGACCTCCATTGCCACGCACGATCAGGATTTTTTTGCCCCCAACTGCTTGTAGAGCCGGCAAAGCCAATAAGCCTTCGGAGTTCATCTGTTCATCGGGCAGTAAAGTTGCATCGAGACCGCAGTCTTCTAATGCGGCAGCGGTGGCTTTACCGACTGCAGCGATCTCTAAATTAACCGGGATGTTGTTTGGAAAATGCGGGAAGGCATAACGCACGGCATTGGCGCTTACAAAAATCAGTAGATCAATCTTTGACAGATTGGCGAGCTGTTGCTTTAAGTCTTTCTTATCCGAGGGACCTAAGATCTCAAGTGCAGGAAAGCGAACCGGACGGCCATGTGCATCTTGAATTAATTCACAAAAAGCGTCGGCTTGTGCTTCAGCGCGGGTGACCAACACAGATAAGCCAGCTAGATCACAAGGCTTTTTGCTCATGCGTTTTCGTAAAGCTCACGCAAGATGGTGTCAGCGCCATGTGCCAGTAGCTCTTCAGCGACAACAACACCTAGCTCGGCTGCCTGTTCGCGCGAGCCACGAATTTCGGCACGAATTACTTCGCTACCATCCACGGTGCCTACCAAGCCGCGCATGAAGATCTCATCGCCCTCAAGGATGGCGTGGCCGCCAATCGGCACCTGACAACCGCCTTCTAAACGAGCATTCATGGCACGTTCTGCGGCAACACGGTCGGCGGTATCTTTGTGGTGTAAAGGGGCAAGCAACGCATTCACACGCGGATCATCAGAACGACATTCAATACCAACCGCGCCTTGGCCGATCGCTGGCAGGCTGTCTTCGGTATCGAGCGCATGACGGATGCGATCAGCAAAGCCTAAGCGAATTAAACCAGCAGATGCCAAGATGATGGCATCGTATTCACCGTCATCAAGTTTCTGTAAGCGTGTGTTCACATTGCCGCGCAGTGATTTGATCTCAAGATCCGGGCGTCGATCACTCAGCTGACATTGGCGACGTAAACTTGAGGTGCCAACAACAGCGCCTTCTGGCAACTCATCGAGTGAAGCGAACTTGTTGCTAACAAAGGCATCGGTTGGATCCTCACGCTCCATGATTACAGCAAGGTGTAAACCCTCTGGCAGCTCAACCGGTACATCCTTCATTGAGTGCACAGCGATATCGGCATCACCTTCTAGCATGCGAGCTTCGAGTTCTTTTACGAACAAACCTTTGCCGCCAATTTTGGCTAGAGGGGTATCCAGAATCTTGTCGCCTTGGGTCGACATGCCGAGGATCTCGACGTCTAAACCGGGGTGCGCAGCTTTTAGTGCGGCGGCCACATGTTCGGCTTGCCACATGGCGAGCGGAGATTTGCGAGTTGCGATACGAATCGTTTCAGACATGTCGAGGGGAGTGCTTCAAAAATAAAATCTGGCGCAATGCTACTGACTTGAGCGGCTAAAAACAAAGCCTGTTGGCCATTGTGATAGCATCGCTGCCGCATTTTTGAGGATATGCCGTGACTGACCCCCATATTTTTGAAGCCAATCTGGAAGATTTTGAGCAAACCGTGATAGCTGCATCCCATCAAACCCCTTTGCTGGTGGACTTTTGGGCAGACTGGTGCGGCCCCTGTCATGCGGTAGCGCCCGCACTGAAGTCAGTGATTGCAGATCGAGAGGGTGAGATCCGTCTCGCCAAGGTCGAGGTTGACGAGGGCGAGAATATGAAGCTTGCCGGTCGTTATGCCGTGCGAGGGTTTCCAACCGTCATGTTGCTCGTGAATGGCGAGGAAGTGTCACGCTTTGCCGGTGCCAAGCCTGCGCATTGGATCGACCAATGGATCGATGAGAGTCTCGCTTAAGCGTTAAGCCAATCTTTTGGCTTTAGGTACACCTCGTAGAGCTCAGCTTCAGGCGTGCCTACTTCAGGGGCATAGTCGTACTTCCACGTTACCAATGGCGGCAATGACATCAAGATCGATTCAGTACGACCACCGGTTTGCAAACCAAAGATGGTGCCCCGGTCGAAAACTAAGTTGAACTCGACATAGCGCCCACGACGATAAAGCTGGAAGTCGCGTTCGCGATCACCATAAGGCGTACCTTTACGACGTTGAACGATGGGCAGGTAAGCCGGCACATAATGATCACCCACGCTACGCATCATCGCAAAGCTCTGCTCAAACCCGTCTTCGTTTAAATCATCGAAGAACAAACCGCCAACACCGCGTGGTTCATTGCGATGCTTTAAGTGGAAGTAGTCATCACACCATTGTTTGTATTTGTCGTAGCGATCATCACCAAAAGGCGTGCAGGCATCTTTAGCCGTTTGATGCCAATGCTTCACATCGTCGACATTGCCGTAATAAGGCGTAAGGTCAAAACCCCCACCAAACCACCAGACAGGCTCTTCGCCGGGCTTTTCTGCAATAAAGAAACGCACGTTTGCATGCGAGGTTGGCACATACGGATTGTGTGGATGAATAACTAATGACACGCCCATGGCCTGGAATGAGCGACCAGCAAGTTCTGGGCGTGCGGCTGTTGCTGAGGGTGGCAAGCCATCACCATGCACATGCGAGAAGTTAACCCCGGCTTTCTCAAACACGTTGCCGTTTTCTAAAACGCGCGAGCGACCGCCACCGCCTTGTTCACGATCCCAAGCATCTTCAGCAAAGGCTTGCCCGTCTTCTTCGGTTAAAGCAGCGCAGATGCGCTCTTGCAGATCGAGTAGGTATTTTTTTACGGCGTCTAAATCGGGGGTGTTACTCATAGTGACTTAGCGTAAACGCTTTCCAGTCGTAATGTCAGTGATAGGTGTTGGTTTATCGAGTTGGCCTAAAGTGCCACTCAAAATGTAGTCACATCCGGGGCAGTGAAGCTGTACTTCAAACGCGCTCTTTGCGGGCGCTTGGCCGCTACGATTGGCCGAAGTCGATACGATGGCGTGACCTGTTTCGTCACATAATGCCGAAGCAATTGGATGTGTCGTAACGCGACAGGCAATCTTGTCATTACCGCCGTTTACCCAACGTGGCAGATCATTTGCTGCGGGTAGTAAGAAGGTATGTGCACCTGGCCATTCCTTACCAACCTTTAGCAACCATTGATCAAGATCATCAACAAACGGGCGCAGCTGTTCGGCATGTGATGCGATGAGAATGAGACCTTTGCTCTCGGGACGTTGCTTTAACTCAAGCAGTCGCGCGACAGCATGCGCGTCGAGTGGATCACAACCAAAGCCGTAAACCGCTTCAGTTGGATAAGCGACAACGCCTCCCTGATGGATGATGCGTGCTGCGAGATGTGTACGAAAACGTGACGACATGCGCGCAGTGCTTATTCTTCAGGTGGTGCTTCGTAAGCTTCGGCGAAGCTGCATTCCTGCTGAGGACAGACCTTTTGCGTACCACTGCGTTTAGTTGTCTTGATGGTCACGATTGGCCAATGACAGGTTGGGCAGGGCTCGGCTAAGGGCATGTTCCAAGTGGCGTAGTCACACGTTGGGTATGTTGAACACGAATAGAAAACTTTGCCGCGACGTGAGCGACGTTCCATCATCATGCCTTTCTTACACTTAGGACATTCGACGCCAGTGTCTTTAGGTTTTTCGAGTGGCTCGATGTGCTTACAGTCTGGATAAGACGAGCAACCAATGAACTTGCCGTAACGACCGGTCTTATAAATCAGCTCAGAGCCACACTCAGGACAATCACGACCGACCTTTTCAGGCTCAGGCGAATCACCATCGTCATTCAGGTTACGTGTGTAGTCACATTCAGGGTATGCGGTACAACCAATAAAGCGACCATTGCGTCCTAAGCGAATCGATAATTGCTCATTACACTTAGGACACTTCTCATCAATCTTCTCTTGGGTGACGTCTGAGCGTTGTACGTTCTCTTGTGTGTCTTCAATACGATCAATGAAGGGTTTCCAGAATTTTTCTAAGAGAGGTACCCATTCTTCTTCACCTCGTGAAACAGCATCTAGCTCATCTTCCAGTTGTGCGGTGAAGTTGTAATCAACGTATTGAGTGAAGTAGTTGGTTAAGAATTTATTAACCACGCGACCTACATCTGTTGGATAGAAACGCTTCTTGTCGATCTCAACATATTCGCGATCTTGCAGTGTTGAGATGATCGATGCGTAAGTCGATGGACGACCAATGCCAAACTCTTCAAGCGCTTTTACCAAGCTTGCTTCTGAAAAGCGAGGTGGTGGTTCAGTGAAGTGTTGCTCAGGGCGGATTTTAAGTAGCTTAACTTTTTCACCTTCGGTGAGCTCAGGCAGCATCTTTTCGTCATCATCGCCTTTGCTGTCATCGGTACCTTCAAGGTAAATCTGCATGAATCCAGGGATAGCGATGGTTGAGCCATTCGCTCTGAAGGTGTGATTGCCCGCAGTCATGTCTGCTGCCACGGTATTGATGGTGGCATGGATCATCTGGCAGGCGACGGTACGTTTCCAAATTAAGGTGTAAAGCTTGAGCTGATCTTTATCCAGATGTTTAGCGATGCCATCGGGCGTGTTTAAAACCGAGGTTGGACGAATCGCTTCGTGTGCTTCCTGAGCATTCTTCGATTTAGTTTTAAATTCGCGCGCAGCTTTTGGCAAATTCTCTTTGCCATAGGTGTCGCTGATGAAACCGCGTAGTTCCCCAATTGCCTCGTCAGCTAAGTTCACCGAGTCGGTACGCATATAGGTGATCAGACCAACAGTGCCTTCGCCAATATCAACACCTTCATAAAGGCCTTGAGCAACACGCATGGTACGTTGTGCGGTAAAGCCTAACTTACGTGCGGCTTCCTGTTGCAGTGTTGAGGTTGTGAAAGGTGGTGCAGGGTTACGCTTGCGCTGCTTCTTTTCAACCTTGGCAATGGTTAGCTCACCATTAGCGGCTTCGTTGAGTGCAGCCTCAACGGTCTTTGCGCGTTTTTCGTTGGTGATCGAAAACTGGCTGAGTTTTTCATTGTCGAAATGTGTCAGCTTTGCATTAAAGCCTTGGCCGTCTTTTTCGGTATCCGCTTCTACAGTCCAATATTCTTTCGCTTTGAATGCTTCGATCTCATCTTCGCGTTCACAGATCAAACGCAAGGCAGGACTTTGCACACGACCTGCAGATAAACCGCGACGAACTTTCTTCCAAAGCAGAGGCGATAGGTTAAAACCAACTAGGTAATCGAGTGCGCGGCGCGCTTGTTGTGCATTCACTAAGTCCAACGAGAGTTCACGTGGATTAGCGACTGCATCTTGCACGGCTTTCTTAGTGATCTCGTTGAAGACAACGCGATGCACGGTTTTGTTCTTTAGCTTTTTCTTCTCATTCAGCAATTCGTATAGGTGCCATGAGATAGCTTCACCTTCGCGGTCGGGGTCGGTCGCGAGATACAGAGCGTCGGCATTCTTTAACTTAGAGATGATGGTTTTGACATGTTTGTCGTTTCGTTCGATGACCTGATACTTCATCGCGAAATGATTGTTGGGATCAACCGCACCTTCTTTAGGCACAAGATCACGCACGTGGCCATACGATGCGTACACATCGAAATCTTTGCCGAGATATTTTTTGATCGTTTTCGCTTTTGCGGGCGATTCAACGATGACCAGATTCATAGTGATCCCAGTGTTTTTAAGATAAGAAATCGCCGGCATCAGCCGGCGTCCTATTTATACGGATATCTTTGATTGAGGGGTCGTGTCAAGCCGAGCGGCAAATTAAGCCCCCTCAAGCGAGGTATTAATGAAGGTATGGAGGCTCGCCGTTGTAGACCAGTTCTTCCATCAATGCGAAGGCGTTTTCTTGGCCTGGCTGATTCAATAAAACGAGTAAAACCACCCACTTAACGTCATCTGTGGTCAGCTCTTCGGTCTCGATCGCCATGCAGCGTTCAATAACGAGTTCGCGGCTCATTGGGTCCAGAATGCACATTTGTTCAAGATTCATCAGCAAGCTGCGGATGTCTATGTCCATCTTCTGTTGCTCGAGATCGGTGTAGACACGGATCGCACCATTAGGTTGGGCCTCGCGATATTCGCTCAAGCTACCTTGGCACCAAGCGAGTTCATCCAACCAATCAAAGGCTTTGTTCACTTCACCTTTCTGGAATCCGGCGCTGATCAACTCTTCTTCTAAAGTGATCTGGTCGACAGGCACAGACTGCTCGCTATCCATGTAGTTTTCATAGATGTAAACCAGAACGTCGATAAGATTTTCGTTCATGTTGAGAGTCCTTTTCGAAGAGGGAAAGAGTGGCTGTGCGTCTGTTGGAAACGCTGTGATGAGGTCAGATTGTGATTTGTTCGATTGAACATTTACTGCCTTAACGTAGCCGAATGAACCGTCCACCTGATTCTGATAATACATGACCTTGCAGTTCGAGCAAGAGCAAAATCGACGAGACTTCCGCGGCATTGAAAGGGCTATTTTCAACGATCTGATCGGTGGTCACCGGATCAAATCCCATCGCATCCAAAATTGCTGCGTGATCGGCATCGATTTGAGCTGAAACCTCGAGCGCTTCCGATGCGTCTGCCGGTTTTTCCGAGGTCGATAGTTTTGGTAGCAGCTCTTCAACGATATCTTCTGCCGTTTCGACAAGTTTCGCGCCCTGACGAATCAATGCGTGGCAGCCGCGTGCCATCGGGTTGTGAATCGAACCTGGGATAGCAAAGACATCACGGCCCATTTCAGATGCAAGTCTTGCCGTGATGAGTGATCCGCTTTTTACTGCAGCTTCGACCACCAGGGTGCCGAGTGAAAGCCCTGCGATCAGGCGATTGCGCCGTGGAAAATTGCCGGGATGTGGGCCTGTACCGGGAGGATATTCGGTAAGAATTAAGCCGTTGTCGGCGATCTGATGAGCGAGCTCTTTGTGCTCGGCAGGGTAAATCCGGTCAAGCCCCGTTCCCATGATGGCGATGGTGCCGCCATTAGCTGCTAAGGCGCCTTTATGAGCCGCGGCATCGATGCCTTTGGCTAAGCCACTGGTGATGACAATGCCGTTCTTGGCTAGGAATTCGGCAAAAGCCCCCGCATTCACTAAGCCACCTTGAGTGGCGCTTCGGCTGCCCACTATGGCGAGCTGTGGGAAGCCTAAAAGTTCGGTATCGCCACGCGCAAAGAGGGCAATAGGCGCATCAGGCAACTCGCGCAAAAATGCGGGGTATTGTGGCGAAAAATAGTGAATGAGCTGATTTTCGCTTGAATTAAGCCAATTCTCATCAGACTCAATTTGCGCCTCATCGATGCCATCGAGTGCTTTTTTTACACGCGTATCTGATGATTGACGCAGCTGAGAAAGCAGCTCGCTAATGCTGCTCGAACTGTCAAAAAAAGGTTTGAGCGTTGCGGGCCCAAGACCGGGGGCGCGAATCAGCGATAGCCAATCACGGGCATTGCTATCGCTATCTGAAATGTCAGGTGAAGATGATTTCATAAGCAAACAGTTTAGGGCTGTCGCAGATGATCTCCAATCTGAATTCCACGATGGGACTCCATCACAAGGGCATAACTCACCTGATCAAAGGTTTTGTACACCATCGCAAGGCCAACAGAATCAACCACATAGCCTGATTCAAGCACGGGCTTAATCGCATTAATCGGAATGACACGAACCGGTTCGGCAACATCACGGATGCGCATTTGTGGCGTTAACACAACACGACCACTGGCTTTGCGCAGCTGTGGTTTGCCATTGATGTAGACCAATTCCACAACATCACCCGGATAGATCCAATGAGGGTCTTCAATTTGTGGATTAATCTGCCAAATTTCTGGCCATTGCCAAGGGTGTTCTAAAAAGCGGCCTGAGATATCCCACAGGGTATCGCCTTTCACCACGGTATAACGATCAGGATGGGACGGTTTGATTTTCAGCACATCAGCTTGTGCAGCCGCCGTTAATAAAAAGATGCCCGCAGATAGCGACAAAAGTGAGCTAAAAAGAGTTTTTTTCATGGGAATTCTTCCATTTATACTCGTTGCAAAGGTCTCCATGACCGGTGCTTTGAGGTATCATTTTCAGATGAGAGGCCTTTTCGGCAGACCTTGGTAGAACTAAATGGATTCTGCAGTCACCGAATGAGTGCCGAAATGACGCTGAATTTGGTTGAAAACAATGGCTTTACTCGACATTTTGCACTTTCCTGATCCCCGCCTTCGTGAGGTGGCCAAACCTGTTGAGCAGGTGGATGCTTCGGTTAAGCAGCTCGTCGATGACATGTTTGAAACTATGTACGACGCACCTGGTATCGGCTTAGCGGCAATTCAAGTGAATGTGCCTATGCGCGTGATCACTGTGGATATTTCAGAGGATCAAGATGAGCCTTTGGCACTAATTAACCCTGAGATCACCAGCAAGGACGGCATCGAGGAAATGAAAGAGGGCTGCTTATCGGTCCCTGGCGTTTTCGAGATGGTGCAACGTGCAGATAAGATAACTGTCAAATTTCTTAATCGAGATGGCGAGTCGGTGGAGATGGAAGCGGAAGGTTTGCTGGCGGTTTGTATCCAACATGAAATCGATCATCTCGATGGCAAATTGTTTGTCGACTATCTCTCAACGCTTAAGCGTCAACGTATCCGTACAAAACTAGAAAAAGAAAACCGTCAACGAGCTTAACCGTTCGTTTCGCCGTTACGGGAAGCAGCCATGAGCAACGCCTTACGTATTATTTTCGCCGGTACGCCGGACTTTTCTGTGTTGCCACTCAAGGCACTTATGGACTCGGAACATGAGGTGGTTGCTGTCTATACCCAGCCTGATCGTCCGTCAGGGCGTGGCCGAAAATTAACCCCGAGCCCAGTTAAAGCGGTTGCATTTGATGCGGGTATCCCCGTAGAGCAGCCGATTAACTTTAAAGATGCCGCTGACGTTGAGCAGCTGAAAAAATATCAAGCGGATTTGATGGTGGTAGTGGCCTATGGCTTGTTGTTGCCCGAGAGTGTGCTCGATGCGCCTCGCTTAGGATGTATCAATATTCATGCCTCATTGCTGCCGCGTTGGCGTGGTGCGGCTCCGATTCAACGCGCTGTACTTGCTGGTGATAAAGAGTCAGGTGTTGCCATCATGCAGATGGAAAAAGGCTTAGATACGGGCCCTGTTTTTTTAATGGAGCGAGTGACGCTAGAAGAAGACGAAACCGGTGGCACTCTGCATGACAAGCTGGCTGAGTTAGGTGCCAGTGCATTAATTAAAGCGCTCCCGATGCTTGAAGATCCGAGTTGTATACCTGTCGCTCAAAATGATGAGTTGGCAAATTACGCAAAGAAGTTAGATAAAAAAGAAGCAACCATCGATTGGCAGCAATCGGCACAAGACATTGAGCGACTAGTGCGAGCTTTTAATCCTTGGCCGGTGGCACAAACGCGTTATGAAGATGCCTTTATACGCATCTGGTCTGCTTATGCCATCAAAGGTGAAGCAGCTCAGCCGGGCATGGTGATGTCCGCCTCTCGGGATGGCATTGATGTCGCAACAGGTGATGGTTTGCTACGTATTACGCAATTACAAATGCCCGGTAAGCGTGCGATGAGTGCGCAAGATTTTATCAATGCGCAAGATATTCAAGGCGTAATCCTAGGCGATTAATGCATGGTCTCTTCGCGTCGTCTTGTTGTCGATAACATCCTTGGGGTAATGGATGGTCGCTCTTTAGATGCGGTCATAGAACAAAACGCAAAAGACTTATCTGAGCTTGATCGCCGTTCAGTGGCTGATAGTTCGTATGGTTTGGCGCGTTGGTTTAGACAATGCCATGCCATTGTTGCTGCCCGCTTACAAAAACCGTTTAAGGATAAAGATCGCGATGTGCATGTCGCTCTGATGTTAGGTGTTTGGCAGCTATTGCATAGCCGTACCGCAGAGCATGCCGCGATCTCTTCTATTGTTGAGTTGGTGCGTGAGCTGGATAAGCCGTGGGCAGATAAGCTCGCTAATGGCTTACTTAGAAAAGTTCAACGCGAGATGCAGGACGATGCATCAGAGTTAAATGCGTTACTCGGTAATGATTTATCGATTGCGTATGCGCAGCCCAAGTGGTTTGTGAAAGCTTTACAGAAGGCATGGCCGGAAAAAATTGAGTCCATCTTGTCGGCACTGCAAGAACGCGCACCGATGACCTTGCGCGTCAATACGCACAAGGTCGCACGTGACGAGTATCTTAATCAACTAGCTTCATGTGATATTCAGGCTGAACCTTTGGAGGCAGTACCTTCTGCGCTGGTGCTTGATAAGCCCATGGGTGTTTTTCAGTTGCCAGGTTTTGATGAGGGACTGGTGTCTATACAAGATGCCGGCGCACAACTTTCTGCTGAGTTGCTAGATCTGCACGCGGGTCAGCGTGTTTTAGATGCATGTGCCGCGCCTGGTGGTAAAAGTATGCATTTGGCACAGCATCAGCCAGAGATAACACTCACCGCTTGTGATATCGATGAGCAGCGTTTGGAGCGTGTGGCACAAAATGCTGAGCGCTGTGGTGTGACCTTGAGTTTGCAAGTCCTTGATGCCGAAAACCCACCACAAGCTTGGCGAAATCAGCCATTTGATCGCATCTTGTTGGATGCGCCTTGTTCTGCAACGGGGGTGATGCGTCGTCATCCAGATGTGCGCATGTTAAGACGAGCGACGGATATTGAGGACTTAGCCGTTCGCCAAGCTAAAATTCTAGATTCCTTGTGGGAATGTTTGGCGCCGGGCGGTAAGCTTCTTTATGTGACCTGCTCCTTGATGCCAAAAGAGAATGAGCAGCAGATTCAAGCTTTTATGGAACGTCAGCCAGGTGTAAAGGTCATACCTATCGATGTAACTTGGGGGCATACGCGCGCAATAGGGCGTCAGACCTTGCCCGGTGAAATGACGATGGATGGATTTTTTTATGCCTTATTGGAAAAGACCAATGCAACGACTGCTTAGTTTCGTTCTGGTGATGTTCCTGGCTTGTGCGAGCCATGCCGATATGGCGTATGAAAACGTCACGCTGACCGTCAGTGATGATCAGCGTTTGATGCTAAATGGTTCGATGAAAATCACCTTGTCACCTGCTGTGATCGAGGCGTTGCAAAACGGCGTGCCAATTACCTTTGAAAAGCATATTCAAGTGCGAGAGCAAGGCGCATGGGTTTGGACTAAAGACATTGCTGAATATCGTATGCGTAGCGTCTTACGCTATCGATTGCTCGAAAAGGCGTATGAATTAAAACGTCTCGATAGTGGTAGCGTGACAAAGCGAGCGACATTAGCTGCGGCGTTAACTCAGCTGGGTGAAATTCAATCGATGCCATTGATTGAGGTGGCAAAGCTAAACAAGTCAGAAGCCTATAATGTCGAGCTTGATGCAAAGTTAGATATTGAGGCGTTACCACTGCCGCTTCGTCCAAAAGCCTACATATCAACAGATTGGTCACTTAGTGCAGAAACCGTAGTACAAGGCTTTAAACCATGAGTGATCGTCGTCGCATAGATGTCCTTGCGATGCTGGTGTTAGTTGCACTGATCTTTGGTTCGCTTTATTTGATGAGCGAGGCGATCCAGCAAACCAGTGTCTTGGCAGACGATTGGTTTATCCCATTGATGGTCTTTACGGCAATTGGTTTGATCACGCTAACCGGTGTGGTTGGCGTCAACCTGTTCCGTCTGTGGCGAGAGTATCGTCGCCGTGAGCCTGGTGTACGTCTGAATGTACGCTTAGCGCGACTATTTATCTTATTGTCCTTTGCGCCGGTTGCTATCGTGTATTTTTATTCATGGCAGTTCTTATCTAAGGGCGTTGATAGTTGGTTCGAAGTCTCAATTGAAGATGCAATGAATGGCGCAAACGCACTGGGTCAAACTGCACTCGATCTGCATAAAAAGGGATTGGTCAAAGAAACCGAACGTATCTTGGCGCAACTCGATGATGCATCAGAGATGGCGTTGGGCTTTGCCTTAGATGAAGCGCGTCTTAAATCCGATGCGGTTGAATTAATTGCCTATCGCTTATCGGGCGCACCAGCAGCGACGAGTCGTGAAAACACAGAATTCGTTTCGCAGTTATTTTCGGATGAGGCTTTTGTCGCCGTTCGCGAAGGCGCAAGCCAGGCCATGTTTGAGATGGGGGCAGATCAGCAAAGCTATATCAAGGTGCTTGCCGCAGATCCTCGTCAACGTGGTGAGCTGATGTTGCAAGCCTTATATCCCATGCCTGACCGTTTGCAGGCGTTGATTAAACAGGTTCAGGGTTCGCTTGAAGAATACAGAAGCACAAGTACGACACGAGACGCGATCTTTGACATCTTTGCCGTCACCTTGGCGCTGGCTGCTGTATTAGCGGTTTTTGGTGCGATATGGGGTGCGCTTTATACCTCGCGCCAACTGGTCCGCCCAGTCAGGGATATCTCGATAGCGACACAAAAGGTCGCTGTGGGTATGTATGACACTCAAGTGCCAATGCCTAAAGTGGATGATGAGTTGAGCTTCTTAGTTGATTCGTTTAACCAAATGACGCAAAGAATTGGTCGTGCACGTTATGCCGCCGAGATGAGTAAGAACGAATTACAGCTTCAGCATAACTACCTCGAAACAGTGATGGGCGCTTTGACCACAGGGGTTATTGCGCTTGATAAACACGGCAAGATCACCACCGCAAACTTGGCGGCAGAGATGGTTTTGGGCTTGCCGCTGAGTGAGTTTAAAAAGCGACCATTAACGAGTCTGGGTGAGAAGAAGCCGGTGCTTGACCCCTTTGTTGATCGCATGTGGCAATCAATACAAGGCGAAGCATTGCCTGCTAATACGCAGATCACTTTGTATCGAGAAAATGGACACCAGACATTATTATGTCGTCACTCTGTATTACCCGCTGCGTCAGCTAAAGAACAAGGTCATGTGCTGGTATTCGACGATGTTACTGAGCTGGTACATGCGCAGAAAGATGCAGCATGGGCAGAGGTTGCGCGACGGTTGGCGCATGAGATTAAAAATCCACTCACGCCAATTCAGTTAGCTTCCGAGCGTTTGCGACATCACTACCTAAAGAAGATGTCCGAAGAGGAAGCACGCGTGTTGGATCGTTCGACCACGACCATTGTTAATCAGGTTGATGCATTGAAGTCGATGGTGAATGATTTTTCCGAGTACGCGAAGCCATCGAAGATGGATAGCCGCTTAATCACCATTGATAACTTTATCGGTGATGTTTTAGCGCTTTACGAAACAGCGCAATCGCCAGTTGTGTACACGCCGGGCGCAAAAGGCGTGAAGATCGAAGGCGATCCGGTACGCTTACGGCAGGTTATTCATAACTTGGTTAAAAATGGCCTCGAAGCGCTTGGTGATAAAGACGGTAAAGTGCGAGTCATCACTGAGATTGGCCAATCGAAATCCAGTGGTGCGATGCGCTTTAGGTTACGTATCGAAGATGATGGTGGCGGTTTTGATGCCGACTCCTTAGGCCAAGTGTTTGAGCCTTACGTGACGAACAAACCGAAAGGTACGGGTCTAGGTCTGGCGATTGTGAAACGTATTATTGGTGAGCATGGTGGCACCTGCCGCGCATCAAATCGTCAAGAAGGTGGTGCTAGTATTCAGATAAGCTTGCCGGTGCGTGAGCGAACCCAAGAAGTGTTAGAGGTCAGTAATTCATGAGCGCGCCTAATGTCCTTGTTGTTGATGATGAACCCGATATTCGTGAACTCGTTGGCGAGATTCTCGAAGACGAGGGTTATCGTGTCTCAACTGCTGAGAATGGTGAGCAAGCTCGTCAAGCCTTACGCGATAGCAAACCGGATCTCATCTTTTTAGATATCTGGATGCCCGAGCTTGATGGCATTACCTTATTAAAAGAACTCAGTGAAGATAAAGGCCTGCCTTGCCCTGTGATCATGATGTCTGGCCACGGCACCGTTGAGACAGCCGTTGAAGCAACGCGTCTTGGCGCCTATGACTTTTTAGAAAAGCCTATCTCACTCAATCGTCTGACGACTACGGCAAAACGCGCTTTAGATGCACATCGTATGTCGATGGAAAATGAAGGCCTGCGTATTAAGGTGGGTGACTTTGTTGAGCCGGTAGGTGCCAGTGCCGTCATCACACGACTGCGTGAGCAGGTTCGTCGAATTGCGCAGCATGATAGTTGGGTGTTGATGACCGGTCAGCCGGGCTCGGGTCGTGAGACCTTTGCGCGTTATTTGCATCATCACAGTGCTCGTGCAAGCCAACCATTCATTGTGTTGAATGCTTCAGGTGTGACCAAAGGTGGATCAGCCTTTGAGCTATTTGGTCGTGAACAAGATGGCAAGGTCGAATACGGCAAGCTTGAGCAAGCTGCTGGCGGTACGTTATTTTTAGACGAGATCGCAGAGCTAGAAATTTCAGCCCAAGCACAGTTAGAAGCCGCACTTGAAACCGGCGAGTTCTTGCGTGTCGGTGGTGCAGCGCCAGTAAAGCTCAATGCACGTGTTGTTGCTGCAACGGCAAAAGAGTTATTGAAATTAGTAACGGAAAATAAGTTTCGTGAAGACTTGTTCTACCAGCTTAACGTGGTACCGATTAAGATTCCTTCGCTGGCTGAGCGTAAAGAAGACGTTCCGATGTTGTTGCAAGAGGCGGTTGATCGCTTCACTTTAGTCGATCGTTTGCCATTTCGAGAATTTTCATTTGCCGCACAGAACTTCCTACGTGATTACGACTGGCCGGGCAACATCCGAGAGCTGCGTAACATGGTGCAGCGTGTATTGATCTTGGGCTCAGACGAAGAGGTTAGTCTTAAAGAAGTGCAAACCGCTCTAGGTCAAGTGCGAGCTGAAAGTACGGATGCGATGCCAGTCGGTATCAGTATGGATCAGCCAATGAAGGAAGCGCGTGAAGAATTTGAAAAGCTGTATTTAGAGCATCACTTCTCATTGGCAGAAGGTAACGTCAGTCGCATGGCGCAAGCGGTAGGCATCGACCGAGCTAACCTGTATAAAAAATTGCGTGATCGCGGCATCGAGATTAAATCGCGTTAATGACTCCGGCGATCAAGCTGCTTGAGCAGCAGGGCATAAAGCATGCCGTTCACCCCTATGATCATGACCCCAATAGCGAAGCCTATGGCCTAGAAGCTGCCGAGAAAATTGGCGTGCCTTATGCGCAGGTCTTTAAGACCTTATTAGTAGCCCTAGAAGGCAATGCCAAAAAGCTCGCGGTTGGCATTGTGCCAGTCGACAAACAGCTTAATCTCAAAGCAATCAGTAAGGCGCTTGGCGTTAAAAAAGTGGCTATGGCAGATCCGCAACAAGCGCAGCGAGCCACTGGTTATATTGTTGGCGGCATAAGTCCGCTTGGTCAAAAAAGTCGTTTGCCGACGGTTATTGCCGAGTCAGCCCAAGACCTCACTGAGATGTATGTCAGTGGTGGAAAGCGTGGTTTAGATATCTCATTAGCGCCGACTGATCTTGCTAATCTTCTCAATGCAAAGTTTGCTCATATATCGAGTTAAACGCTGCCATCTGAGATCGTTCAGGCGTAGAATAATCGTATGACAAGCATCCAACGTCTGATCACGCTATGAAGATAATCATCTTAGGCGCAGGCCAAGTCGGCACAACGGTCGCACAGAACTTGGCAAGTGAAGCAAACGACATCACCGTCGTTGACCATAATGCCGGCCTTTTGCGTGACATGCAGGACCGTATCGATATCCGCACAGTACAAGGCCAAGCTTCACATCCCGATGTCTTACGCCAAGCGGGCGCTGAAGATGCTGACATGTTGATCGCTGTCACCAATAGTGATGAAACCAACATGGTTGCCTGCCAATGTGCTGCAACCTTATTTAAAACGCCTCGCAAAATTGCTCGTGTACGAGCACCTGAATATCTCAAGCATCCTGAGCTGTTTGCACCCGGTGCGATTCCTATCGATGTTTTGATTAGTCCAGAGCAATTAGTAACGGATTACATCTTGCGCTTGATTGAACACCCAGGTGCGTTACAGGTACTTGATTTTGCCGATGGTCGCGTGCGATTGGTTGCAGTCAAAGCTTATTACGGTGGCCCACTGGTTGGTCACGAGTTGCGCGATCTGAATGATCATTTAAAAGGTGCCGAAGCGCGTGTCGCGGCAATCTATCGTAAAGACCGCGCCATCATGCCAACCGGTCGTACTGTCATCGAGGCCGATGATGAGGTGTTCTTCTTAGCAACCGCTGAAAATATTTCATCCGTGATGAAAGAACTGCGCCGTGCTGAAAAGCCATTTAAGCGTTTGATCTTTGCTGGGGGTGGCAACATTGGCCGTCGTCTTGCATCCGCCTTAGAGAATGATTACCGCGTTAAATTGATTGAGCACGATAGTCGTCGCTCAAAGCGTGTTGCAGAACATCTGCCAGAGACCATCGTGTTACATGGTGATGCGGCAGATGAAAACTTGCTGCTGGAAGAGAACATCGAAGATACCGATGTGTTCTGCGCAATCACCAATGATGATGAAGCGAATATCTTGTCAGCCATGTTGGCTAAGCGACTCGGCGCGCGCAAAGTCATGTCGCTGATTAACCGCGCCGCTTACGTTGACCTTGTGCAGTCAGGTGCAATCGATATCGCGATATCACCACAGCAAGCCACCATTGGTTCATTGCTCACGCATGTGCGTCGTGGCGATGTGGTGATGGTGCATTCGTTGCGTCGCGGTGCAGCAGAAGCAATCGAAGCAATTGCGCATGGCGATAAAAGCTCGTCCAAAGTCGTCGGTCGTCGCATTGATGAATTAAAGCTACCAACCGGCACTAGCATTGGTGCGATTGTGCGTGGCAATGAAGTGCTGATGGCGCATCACGATGTGGTCATTGAAGCGGAAGACCATGTGATCTTGTTCTTGATCGATAAACGCAAAGTCGTCGACGTTGAGCGCTTGTTCCAAGTGGCGGTCACCTTCTTCTAAACATGTCGTTTAAAGCCATCCAACGCATCTTAGGTATCTTGTTGACGGTCTTTAGCGTCACTATGTTGCCGCCGATCGTGGTGTCTTGGATCTACAGCGATGGTGCGATGCTCGCCTTTGCCATTGCATTCGGCATCATCATTACTGCGGGCATGTTGATCTGGTTGCCTGTTGCCAATGTGCGTCGCGAAGCACGTGTTCGCGATGGATTCATCATCGTGGTGATGTTTTGGACCGTATTAACCGTAACCGGCGCTTTGCCTTTTATCTTATCGACCGATCCACATCTATCGATTACTGATGCGATCTTTGAATCGGTATCTGGTCTCACCACAACCGGCGCAACAGTCATTACGCATCTTGATGAGCTACCCGAGTCGATCTTGTTTTATCGCCAACAGCTTCAGTGGTTAGGCGGCATGGGTATTATCGTTTTGGCCGTCGCGGTGCTTCCGATTCTCGGCATCGGTGGTATGCAGCTTTATCGTGCAGAAACACCAGGTCCCATGAAGGACTCAAAGCTCACGCCTCGGATTACCGAAACAGCCAAAGCCTTGTGGATGATCTATCTGTCGTTAACGGTCGCTTGTGCGTTTGCCTATTGGGTAGCCGGCATGAATACCTTTGATGCGATCGGACATGCCTTCTCAACGGTAGCGATTGGTGGTTTCTCAACACACGATGCCAGTATGGGCTTCTTTAATAGCACGGCAATTTATTTGGTTGCGGTTGTCTTTATGTTACTAGCCGCAGTTAACTTCTCACTGCACTTTGTCGCCTTCCGCTCAAAAAACCCTAAAGGTTATTGGCACGATGATGAGTTCAAGTTCTATATCGTGATTCAACTGATCGTCATTACCGTGACTATTCTTGGTCTATGGGTTACAAAAAGTTACGACAACTGGAGCGATGCATGGGTACATGGGTTATTCCAAGCGGTATCGATAGGTACAACGGCGGGCTTTACCACGGCAGAGTTTTATAACTGGCCGGGCTTTATTGCGATCACCTTATTGTTCGCCAGTTTTGTCGGTGGCTGTGCTGGATCAACCGGTGGTGGCATCAAAGTGATTCGTTTGTATCTGCTGATCAAGCAAGGTATGCGAGAGATAACCCGATTAATCCATCCAAGCGCACAAATCCCAGTCCGTATTGGTGGCAAGGTGGTGCAGTCGCGCATCATTGAAGCAGTGTGGGGTTTCTTCGCGCTGTATGTGGCGAGCTTTACTGTGATGTATCTCGCACTTGCGGCAACCGGACTGGATCTGATGACCGCCTTCAGCGCAGTTGCGGCAAGTATCAACAACCTTGGCCCAGGTCTTGGCGAGGTGGGTTTGAACTACGCTCAGATGCATGATCCGGGCAAATGGATTCTGTGTTTTGCCATGTTGCTTGGCCGACTTGAGATCTTCACCTTGTTGGTACTGCTGACGCCAACCTTTTGGCGTAAATAGCCAAAATCTATCATTCCGATATAAATATAAAATTTTACCTATTATAGATTTCTATCAATAATCCTCTCCACTTAGTTTTTACCTAATAACAGGAGAGGTGAAATGAACTCAATGGTTGGTCAGCGCGTCCCAAGCGCAACATTTAAAACCCGTCAAAACGGTGAATTCGTCGATGTGACATCTGAGCAGATCTTCAACGGTCGAACCGTTGTGGTGTTCTCGCTACCCGGTGCTTTCACCCCGACATGTTCTTCAACCCACTTGCCGCGCTTCAATGAGCTTGCGCCAGTGTTTAAACAAGAAGGTGTCGATGAAATCGTCTGTATGTCAGTGAATGACGCCTTCGTGATGGATGCATGGAAAGAGCACCAAGAAGCAGATCAGGTGACATTGATTCCAGACGGTAACGGTGAATTCACCCAGGGTATGGGCATGCTGGTTGATAAGTCAGACCTCGGTTTCGGTCAGCGCAGCTGGCGCTACTCGATGCTAGTGAAAGATGGCGTGATTGACCAGATGTTCATCGAGCCCAACGTACCTGGTGATCCTTTTGAAGTCTCAGATGCGGACACCATGCTGAATTACATCAATCCTCAGGCGCAAAAGCCTGCTGCGATCAGCATTGTGACAAAGCCGGGCTGCCCATTCTGCGCAGAGGCAAAGAAGCAACTTTCCGAGCGTGGTATGGCCTTTGAAGAGATCAGCCTAGGCAAAGGGATCGGTATTCGTACGGTTCGTGCATTAAGTGGAAAGGAAACGGTTCCTCAGGTGTTCATTGATGGTGATTACATCGGTGGATCAGAAGCGTTAATTGCTCACTTAGAAGCGGCAGAAAAGAAAGCGGCATAAAAATGATCGGGGTATTTCGCTACCCCGTGAAGTGGAGAATAGCCATGACAACAAAACATTATGACTTGATAACGTTGGGCGGCGGTAGCGGTGGTCTTGCAGTGGCAGAAGTTGCTGCAAAGTTAGGTAAACGTGTTGCGATCATCGAACCACAGGGCTTGGGTGGCACCTGCGTTAACCAAGGTTGCGTACCAAAGAAAGTGATGTGGTATGCGGCGCACTTGGCGCACGCAGTCGCTGATGCATCAGGTTTTGGCCATCATGTTAAGCATCAGGGTTTTGACTGGTCACGCTTGATTGAAGGTCGCGATCGATACATCAATAACATCACAGAATATTGGGATGGCTATGCTCAACAGCTAGGCATCGATGTGATCGCGGGCTATGGTCAATTTGTTGATGCGCATAGCGTACGGGTCAACGACATGATCTATCGCGCAGACCACATTGTTGTTGCAACCGGTGGTACGCCAATGGTGCCACCGATACCCGGTGCTGAATTAGGCATTACCTCCGATGGGTTCTTCGAACTCAAAGAACAGCCTAAGCGTGTCGCGGTGATAGGCGGTGGCTATATCGGTGCCGAGCTTGCAGGTGTCCTGCGTGCTTTAGGCTCAGAGGTGTCATTGTTTGGCTTGGAAGATCGTTTACTGATCGCCTTTGATGAAATGATCAGCGATACCTTAGCGGGCGAAATGGTGAAGCAAGGCATCTCGCTGAACTTAGGTGTTGAGGTCAATGCCCTAGAAAACCGTGAAGATGGACTCTGTGTCGCCACAAAACACGGTGAGCAATATGCCGGTTTTGATAGTGTCATTTGGGCAATTGGTCGTCGTCCGAATACAGCAGGTTTAAACCTTGAGCTAGCTGGTGTGAGACGTTTAGATAACGGCATGATCCCAACCGATGATTATCAGAACACGAATGTTGATGGCATCTACGCGATTGGTGATATCACGGGTCGTGCAGCGCTGACACCGGTGGCGATTGCGGCAGGGCGTCGCTTGGCCGAGCGGCTTTTCGCGGGTCAGGTCGAACGTAAGGTCGACTACGACAACATCCCGAGTGTTGTATTTACGCACCCACCGATTGGTAGCGTAGGGTTAACCGAGATGCAGGCGCGTCGTTTAGGTCAAGAGATAAAGGTCTATGAGACAAGCTTTACACCTATGCGTTACGCCTTAAATGAACATGGCTCCACCACAGCAATGAAGTTGATATGCGCGGGTGAGCAAGAGCGCGTAGTTGGTATTCATCTAATAGGTGAAGGTGTTGATGAGATGCTGCAAGGTTTTGCGGTGGCGCTCAAAATGGGTGCAACCAAGGCGGACTTGGATAACACCATCGCGATTCATCCGGTCAGCGCTGAGGAATTAGTGACCTTGAAGGAGGCGCGAATTGTGCAGCCAGAAGAGCAGCTAAAACTCGCCAGTTAACATTGAAAATTTCATGCCTCAGAGATACAAGCAAGGTATCCTGAGGCCATGAATTCACAACCTCCCTTTATCCTCGTCGACGGCTCGTCGTACCTGTTTCGCGCGTATCACGCGCTCCCGCCACTGACCAATTCGCACGGTGAAGCGACCGGCGCGATCGTTGGCGTACTCAATATGTTGAACAAGCTGATCGATGAATATCAGCCAGAACATATCGCCGTGGTCTTCGATGCCCCGGGCAAGACATTCCGTGATGAGATGTACAGCGAGTACAAAGCGCATCGACCACCGATGCCTGATGATTTACGTCAACAGATCGAGCCACTACATCAGATCATTCAAGCCATGGGCTTGCCGTTGGTCATGATCTCTGGTGTCGAAGCCGATGATGTGATTGGCACCTTGGCACAACAAGCGGCCGATAAAGGCATGCCATCGCTAATCTCAACCGGCGATAAAGACATGGCGCAGCTGGTGAATGATCACATCACTTTGATCAACACGATGAATGATGTGGTGATGGATCGACAAGGTGTCATCGATAAGTTTGATGTCACTCCCGAGCAGATCATTGATTACTTAGCGCTGGTCGGTGATAGCGCCGATAACATTCCGGGCATTCCTAAGTGTGGCCCTAAGACGGCAGCAAAATGGCTTGGTGAGTACGAGACGATTGATAACTTGGTGGCACATGCCGAAGAGATCAAAGGCAAGATTGGCGAAAACCTTCGCGGTAATCTTGATCAACTCAAACTCTCACGTGAACTTACGACCATAAAGCTCGATGTCGAACTGCCTGTGACCATTGATCAGCTAAAGCCAAGCGCAGCGAACACAGATGAGTTGAGAAAACACTACACGCGGATTGAGTCGCGTCGCTACTTGGCCACACTCGATGGTGCAAAAGGTGAAAAGACATCTACGGAACAGTCGCAGCCCGAAAAGAAGGCTGAAAAGATCGATGCGCAATACGACATCGTGCTCACACAGGCTGACTTTGATGCATGGTTAGAACAACTTAAAAACGCGCAGCTGTTTGCCTTCGATACCGAAACGACCAGCTTGGATTACATGCAAGCCGAAGTGGTTGGCGTATCCTTTGCAATTGAAGCTGGTAAAGCAGCGTATGTACCACTCACTCATTGTTATCCGGGTGCGCCAGAACAGTTACATCGTGATGATGTGCTCGCCGCATTGAAGCCCATCTTAGAGTCGGATGCACATAAAAAAGTCGGTCAGAATCTTAAGTACGATAAAAGCGTGCTCGCGAATCACGGTATCGAATTAAAGGGTATCGCTTACGACACCATGCTCGAGTCCTATGTGTATAACAGCAGTGCAGGCCGTCATGACATGGACTCACTGGCCGAGCGTTACCTTGAGCTAAAAACAATTCACTTTGAAGACATCGCCGGTAAGGGCGCTAAGCAATTACGCTTCGATCAAATCGATATTGAACAAGCCGGTCCCTATGCCGCAGAAGATGCTGATATTACTTTGCGTTTACATCAGCACTTATGGTCCAAAGTAAAGCAAGAGCCAAGCTTAGCTAACTTAGTCACCGATCTTGAAGTGCCGCTGTTATCGGTGCTCTCGCGTATCGAGCGTCAAGGCGTGGTGATTGATAGCACACAGCTTAAACAACAAAGTGCGCAACTTGCCGAGCGATTACATCAACTGGAACAACAAGCCTATGAGATTGCAGGGCGCAGCTTCAACATGGGCTCACCAAAACAAATTGGTGAGATCTTCTTTGATGAGTTAGAGCTTCCTGTTATCGCAAAGACACCAAAGGGTGCGCCATCAACAGCAGAGAATGTGCTGCAAGAACTTGCCGAGATGGGGCATGAGTTACCCAGCGTTATCTTGGAGCATCGTGGTCTTGCCAAGCTTAAGTCGACGTATACCGATAAGTTGCCAGAGATGATTGATGCGCAAACCCAACGCATTCATACCAGTTATCACCAAGCGGTTGCAGCAACCGGTCGTTTGAGTTCATCCGATCCGAATCTGCAGAACATACCGATTCGAAGTGAAGAAGGTCGACGTATTCGTCGTGCGTTCATTCCACAGAGCGGATGGACCATGGTGGCAGCTGACTACTCACAGATTGAGCTGCGCATCATGGCGCACTTGTCTGCGGATAAAGGTCTGCTCACAGCTTTCTCTGAAGGTGCGGATATTCACCGCGCTACCGCAGCCGAAGTGTTTGCTGCTGATAATCCAGAGAGTGTTACCGACGATCAACGTCGCGCTGCTAAAGCGATTAACTTTGGTTTGATTTATGGCATGTCGGCGTTTGGTTTAGCTAAACAGCTCGGCGTTGGTCGTAACGAAGCGCAGGACTATATCGATCTGTACTTTACTCGTTACCCCGGTGTGCAGGACTACATGAATCGCACGCGCGAGCAAGCTAAAGATCAGGGTTATGTCGAAACCTTGTTTGGTCGTCGTTTGTATCTACCTGAGATCAATGCACGTAACGGTGCGCGTCGTGCCGGTGCTGAACGTGCAGCGATTAACGCGCCGATGCAAGGTACAGCTGCCGACATCATCAAACGTGCGATGCTCAATGTGGATCAATGGTTAGTCAACGACAAACCCGATGTGCATCTACTGATGCAAGTACATGACGAACTGGTATTCGAAGTCGCGCCAAACGAAATGGATTCAGCCACAGCTAAAATTAAAAGCTTGATGGAATCGGCAGCTGATCTGAATGTGCCGCTACTTGTAGAAGTGGGAAGTGGCGCTAACTGGGAAGAGGCGCATTAAAGCTCAAACCACTGGTCGAGCTTCTCATGCGCTTCATCAACGCCCCAGCGTTTCAGTGATGAAAACAGCTGCACACTAAACTCGAGGCTAAACTCTTTCAGTGCCGCATCAACACGCTCTAGCGAGATAGCTTGTTCTTTGCGATTCAGCTTATCCACTTTGGTGAGTAATACGTGCACCGGTATCTCAATGTGGTTAGCCCATTCAAGCATTTGGATGTCGTAATCTTTTAACGGATGACGCGAATCCATCATCAAGATCACGCCACGTAAGCACTCACGCTTTTCCAAGTAGTCGGCTAACGCACCTTGCCAATCGGCTTTGATATCTTGTGCGACAGCCGCATAACCATAACCGGGTAGGTCAACTAAACGACGTT
This sequence comes from Gammaproteobacteria bacterium, assembly GCA_008080925.1. GTDB lineage: Bacteria > Pseudomonadota > Gammaproteobacteria > Chromatiales > Chromatiaceae > VMDJ01. The sequence goes on along the minus strand of VMDJ01000165.1, from coordinate 3,767 downwards.
GATCATCAATGCGAAAGAAGTTCAGTAACTGGGTACGACCGGGTGTGCGACTGGTGCGTGCTAAGGCCGTTTGTTGGCACAACGTATTAATCGCACTCGACTTACCCGCATTCGAACGACCGGCAAACGCGATCTCGTAACCGGTGTCTTCGGGTGATTGGGATAATTTCGCCGCGCTGGTAATAAAGCTGGCTTGAAAATAGGTTGAGTTCACTGAGCGCGATTCCATTCGCCAGACTTACCGCCGGATTTATGCTCTAGCTGAACATCCGAAATCACCATGCCACGATCAACCGCTTTACACATATCGTAGATTGTCAGTAGAGCAACTTGCAGCGCACACAGCGCTTCCATCTCCACGCCGGTTTGACCACGCGTTTCAGCACGACATGAGGCATCAACTTTATGGTTTGCCTCATCGATCTCAAACTCGATCGACACATGCGTCAGTGGTAGTGGATGACATAAAGGTACGAGATCACTGGTCTTCTTCGATGCCATGATGCCCGCAACACGCGCAATGCCCAGCACGTCACCTTTTTTATGACCGCCTTGTGCAATCAAGGCTAAGGTAGCGGCATCCATCTTGATCGAACCGCTCGCCACCGCAACACGGTGCGTGCTGTCCTTACCGCCAACATCCACCATGTGGGCTTGGCCGTGGGCATCAAAGTGAGTGAGTTCGTCAGACATCAGCAGAAGCCTTAAGTGATAAGCCCCTCAATGAGGGGCTGATGTTTAGTCGGTGTAGCGATCGATACTCGCTAGGATTTCTTTCTTGGCATCATCAACGCCTTTCCAGCCACCCATCTTGACCCATTTGCCTTCTTCAAGATCTTTGTAGTGCTCAAAGAAATGAACTAAACGTGCCAAGGTTTCTTCTGGCATATCGGTGTAGTCCTTCATGTCTTTGTAAAGCGGAGTCAGCTTAGTTACCGGTACCGCAAGGATCTTCATATCCACGCCGCCGTCATCTTCCATATCCAACACACCCAGTGGACGACACTTGATCACCGCACCGGCTTGAACAGGCAGAGGTGCAATCACCATCACATCAACCGGGTCGCCATCGAGTGACAAAGTCTGTGGCACGTAACCGTAGTTACAGGGGTAGAACATCGCCGTGCCCAGGAAGCGGTCAACAAACATCGCACCGGTAGGCTTATCAATCTCGTACTTCACAGGATCTTTACCTGCAGAGATTTCGATGATGACGTTAATTTCGTCAGGGGCCTTATCACCAGGCTGGACGCGATCTAGGATCATGGTTCTTCCTCAAAATGAATAACTTACGCGCAATCGCGTTGAACGGCGCCATTCTAGAGCATTTAGCTCAGTGGCGAAAACGCAAAGCCATTAGAAAGTTTGATAGTGCAGCTTAATCGGCCCGAAAGGTCCACAGCGCGCTAGCGGTGTAATTCCACACCAACACAATGCCGGTAACGATGATTTGCGACGCTAGGTAGTGCCAGCCAAAGCCTTCCACGCCGATATACATCAGCAGCGTATTCAGCGCCAAGCCAATGCTCGAAATCATCAGATAACGGGGAGCCGTTTTGCGGTGCTGTTGTTGCGATGAAAACACATAGTGATACTTCATCAGGTAATTCACGATCGAGCTGATCGCGTAAGCAATAAAAGAAGCCAATACCGCGCCAACGTTAATCAATTCCACCTGAATCGTCAGCAAGATGTACTGCAAGGCAGTGGCGATCGCGCCCACGCCGGCAAAGCTGATAAAGGTCTGAATCGATAAATTACTCATACATAAAAAAGCCCGCTTTCGCGGGCTTCTTCAACTAAAGCAGCTTAGTTATACAAGTAAGAAGGGTTACCTGCGTTGGTCGCGCCCTTTGCTTGTTGTTGTGCAATGCTTGCTTGGAACTCAGCGTCTTTTGCTTCGCTTACAGCGGCATCAAACTTGCCTTCTGCAGCTGCAGCTTCAGCCGCTTTGATCATCTTGCCGGTATCACGCCACTCAGCGCCTTTAGCGCCTTTGTTAGCCGCTTTTGCCGCAGAGATAGCCGCATCAGCATCTGCTTGAGAAGCCGCGAAAGATGCGCCAGATAGAAGTAGAGCAGCTGCTGCTGCAACAAATAATTTTTGGATTTTCATGAAAGTCCAACTCCTAAATTTTATTAATTCGCTACACAGTTACCTGTGTGGTCACCGTGCCACCAACGTCACGGCAGCGTTTGACTGCCTTCTTAGGGCAGATTCGCTCGCGCTAAGGTACCATTGCCCACTGCAATATGCATCATCATTTCCAGCGATTTTGCATTCGTATATTAGAGGTAACTTATGACTGCGCTGATCACCGGCTCAATGGCTTACGACACCATCATGGTCTTCCAAGACCAATTCAAAAACCACATCCTGCCTGATCAAGTGCACATCCTGAATGTCTCTTTTTTAGTCCCAGAAATGCGCCGTAACTATGGCGGTTGTGCGGGCAACATTGCCTACAACCTGCATCTCCTCGGTGGCGAGGGTAAGCCAATGGCGACTGTCGGTAGCGACTTTCAACCCTATGCCGATTGGATGGATGCCAAAGGCGTGAGCCGTGATGGCATCACCATGGTCGAGGAAGAATTCACCGCGCAAGCGTTTATCACCACCGACCAAGATGATAACCAGATCACCGCCTTCCACCCGGGTGCGATGAATCATGCACATATTAATAAGGTTAGCGATCATGCTGGCATCACCTTGGGCATTGTTTCGCCGGATGGTCGTCAAGGCATGATCGAGCATGCGGAACAATTTGCCGCAGCGGGTATCCCGTTTATTTTCGATCCGGGTCAAGGTATGCCCATGTTTGATGGTGCCGACCTTACGCGATTTGCCGAACAAGCGTCCTACTGTGCGTTTAACGACTACGAAGCTAAATTGATGGAAGAGCGTACCGGCAAAACCATGGAACAACTCGCTGAAATGGTCGAAGCGGTCATCGTGACGCGCGGTGGTGAAGGTTCGTACATCTACACCCAAGGTCAGCGACTAGAGATTCCCGTCGCTACGCCAGACGCCTTAGTCGACCCCACCGGTTGTGGCGATGCTTACCGTGGTGGGCTGCTATTTGGTTTGATGAAAAGTTACGATTGGGCGATCACTGCACGTATTGCCTCACTGATGGGCGCTTACAAAATCGAAAGCCAAGGTCCGCAGAACCATAGCTTTACTAAGAATGAGTTTGCGGCGCGTTTTGAGGCATCCTTTGGGATGTCTCTGCCCGGCTAAAAACAGTCGAGTTTCGGCCGTTATTAAGCCCCGCCTTCTAGCGGGGTTTTTTTGTCCGGGTAAACAGCTTGCCATGTTGCAACGCACAATAAAAAAGCCCGCTGACGCGGGCTTTTTTGTGGGTCTCGTGTTTATGGCTTAATGTAAGCGAAACCTTGGCCTTGAAGGATCGCTAGTTCAGCAACACCGCTAGGGACGATGTCATCTTTAGAGACCATGTGTAGGTCAGTATCGATGTTGACCTTTTTCCCTTTGACGGTGTTTGCGCAAACCTTAAAGCTGATGCCTTGGTTACGCAGGCCATCAATTTGGGCAGCCATTTTGTCGTTTGCATTAGCATGCTTGAAGCCAGGCAAGCGACCTGCTGCATCAGGAAGCACGAGCAGTGCTAAACCATTGCCATGTAACACCACGCGCAAGTCGAGCTTGTCAGCACCTATCGCATTGATGTGGTTTTGGATGTTACGCAAAGCGCCGCCTTGCATTTTTGGATCATCATAATTGATGTGGTAAACCACTTTTTGTTT